>DRGP01000152.1 GCA_011050015.1 Leeuwenhoekiella sp.
CTCCGGATGGTTCATCGCAAGATCTGCAAGCACTTTACGGTTTAGAGTAATGCCTGTTTATACCGTTGCCAAAAACGCAGTGGAAAAGGCCATGCTTTATGCATACCGTGACCGCCGCCAGAAAAAGAGAAACTTTAGATCCTTATGGATTGCTCGTATCAACGCAGGTGCCCGTTTACACGGGATGTCCTATTCCCAGTTTATGGGTAGCGTAAAAAAAACAGGCATTACTCTAAACCGTAAAGTGCTTGCAGATCTTGCGATGAACCATCCGGAGGCTTTTGAAGCTATCGTAAAAAAAGTAAAATAAGGGCTGACGCCTGATTAAATAATCATTCCGCTAATGAAAAACCCGACCTTTGGTCGGGTTTTTTGTGTTTAAAAAGGCGATACATCAGATACAGCAAAATTTTAGATAAGTCTTAGATTTGTCTACATATAGAAGATTGGCTTTATTTAATTATCAATCGCCATCCTAAGATATCAACCATGAAGAAATCCTGCATTTCAGTCTTCTGATGTTAATTCAATCTAGTAATAGTTTAATTGTGGGTTCTAACCAATTCCCATATCAAGATTGTTCTACCAAGGTTAATTTAATTCCAATGTCGGTTATTTTTTTCCGTATAGATAAGGGTAATTTATCATCGGTGATAATTTCATCTATATACTCAAGCCCACAAATCCTGCCAAAACTTCTTTTTTCAAACTTGGAAGAATCGGCCAACACGATGGTTCTCTGAGCACAATCCATCATTTTTTTATTCAAAATAGCTTCTTCAAGACTGGTTGTGGTGCAGCCATATTCCAAGTCTATACCATCTACGCCCAAAAATAGCTGGTTACACGAAATATTGTTTAAAATGTGCTGTGCGTAATGACCAATCACCGAACTGGAACTATGCCGGATATGTCCCCCAAGCTGAATGACATCAATTTCTCTATGCTTGATCAATTCAATCGCTACACCCAGGGAGGAAGTAATCACATTCAACCGCCCCTGTGGCTGTATCGCTTTGGCGAGTTGCTGTACAGTGGTACCAGATGCTATCATTATGGAATCGTTCTCTTTAATGAGTTTTGAAGCTGCTTCAGCAATATTGGATTTTTCTTCAACTGATATTTTTTCCTTCTCCTGAATGGGTTTTTCATTGATGTAAGGATTCTCTAGAGAAGCGCCTCCATGCGTTCTATACAACAAGCCTTTTTCTTCAAGAAGTTTCAGATCTTTTCTTATTGTTACGGCACTTACATCCAGCAAGTCGCAAAGGTCTAAAACTTTTACATGTTTTTTCTCTCGTAAATCTTCTAAAATTAACTGATGCCTTTCCATAATATGATGTATAAAAACAACAAATATATTAAAGAAGAAGAGTATACCCACAATTTTTTTAAAAGCAAATGTATCAATCTCATTAGCTCAAAATTTCAAAATTAAATTGCTAGGGCTAGAATTTACCATTATACATAACCACTCGTTTACTTTCATATCCCCTTTCAAAAGTATCACATATAAACAAAAATGCTTATAAGTTGATATAGTAGTGTTAAAAACATCGTTTAGTTTCATTTTAAATCGATTATTATTTATATTTGAAGCAAATCGAAACATAAAGTAAATGAAACCGAACATATACGCACGCCAATCTATTTTAGATGGTATTAAGAATCAAGAAAAATGGGACGTTATTATCATTGGTGGTGGTGCTACGGGTTTAGGTACTGCGCTTGATAGTGTTACCAGAGGCTATAAAACCTTGTTATTAGAACAGGTAGATTATGCTAAAGGGACATCTAGCCGAAGCACAAAACTCGCGCATGGCGGGGTGCGCTATCTTGCTCAAGGGGATATAGGGTTGGTTAGAGAAGCCCTTTTTGAGCGTGGAATGATGTTTAAAAACGCTCCACACCTTGTTCAAAATCAATCTTTTGTGATCCCCAACTATAAATGGTGGGAAGGTATATATTATACCATAGGCTTAAAAATCTATGATTTACTTGCAGGAAAACTGAGTCTCGGCAAATCACGTCACATTAAAAAAGAGAATACCATTCAACGGCTTGCCAATCTAAAACAAAATAAACTCAAGGGCGGTGTGGTTTATAAAGATGGTCAATTTGACGATTCTAGACTGGCCGTAAATATTGCCCAGACCTGTATTGATAATGGCGCTACCCTACTCAATCATTTTAAGGTCAATGATCTCATAGAAAATGATAATGGGAAAATTTCTGGCGTGCAGGCAACCGATATGGAAACTGGGGCTTCTTATCAATTTTCCAGTGATGTCGTTATTAATGCCACCGGGGTTTTTGCGGATGAAATCCTTCACATGGAAGATCCCGATTCTAGAAAAACCATAGTGCCAAGTCAGGGTGTTCATCTCGTTTTTGACAAATCTTTTCTTCCTGGAGAAGATGCGATAATGATCCCTAAAACAGATGATGGCCGGGTTCTATTTGTCATTCCATGGCACAACAAAGCGTTGGTAGGAACAACAGACACAAATCTGGAGAGCCATAGCCTAGAGCCACAACCCTTGGAAAAAGAAATAGATTTCATTCTAAAAACATTTAATAACTACAACACAAAAAAGGCCACCCGTCAAGATGTAAAAAGCATTTTTGCCGGACTTAGACCTTTGGCTGCACCAAAGGATAAATCAGAAAAGAGTAAAGAAATATCCAGGAGTCACAAAATCATTGTATCAGACACGGGACTCATTACCATCACTGGTGGAAAATGGACGACATTCAGAAGAATGGCTCAAGACGCTATAGATCGAATTATTTCCCTTGAAAAACTTCCAAAAAAAGCATGCAAAACCAAAGATTTTCCGCTGCACGGTGCCAGACCTACTGAAAGTATGGAGAATCATCTTTATATTTATGGCAGTGATCAACCTAAAATTGAAGCATTAATCACGGAAAATCCTGAGCTGGGAGAGATTCTTGACGATAGGCTTCCGTTTCTGAAAGCTGAAGTTGTCTGGGCCGTGCGCTATGAAATGGCACGTACCGTTGAAGATGTTTTGGCAAGACGGGTACGAGCATTATTTCTTGATGCCCAGGCCGCATTGGATATGGCTCCTCAAGTAGCGTCATTAATCGCACAGGAATTGGGCGAAACTAAAACATGGGAAGAGAACCAAATAAAAATATTTACCGCCATGGCTTCCCATTATATCTGTAAATAATGAACCTGTCAAATTCCCGGAAAATCAAACCTTCACTACACATTAAATAATAAACAAAGCCACTCTCATTCTTATGGCTCACAAAAACTTAAAACTTAAATTATGGAACAATTTATTTTAGCATTAGATCAGGGAACCACAAGTTCACGCGCAATCGTTTTCGACAAAAAAGGGAGTATTGTTTCTGTAGCTCAAAAGGAGTTTAAGCAATACTTCCCTAAACCGGGATGGGTAGAGCATGATCCCGCTGAAATATGGTCCACCCAAGCTGGTGTTGCGGCAGAAGCAACCACAAAAAAAGGCCTGAACGGTAAAAATATAGCCGCTATAGGTATTACAAACCAGCGGGAAACCGTGGTGGTCTGGGATCGGAAAACAGGAAATCCGGTTTACAATGCCATCGTTTGGCAAGACAAACGTACCGCCAATTATTGCGAAGAACTAAAAGAAAACGGTGATGCTAAAATGATTAAGAAAAAAACAGGCCTGGTAATAGACTCTTATTTTTCTGGCACAAAAGTAAAATGGATCTTAGATAATGTAGATGGTGTAAGAGAAAAGGCGGAGGCTGGCGAGCTTGCGCTGGGAACTATAGATTCCTGGTTAATCTGGAATTTCACTAAAGGGGAACTTCATGTAACCGATGTCACCAATGCATGCAGAACTTTACTTTTTAACATCAATACTATGGCCTGGGATGATGATTTGCTCGAGTTCTTTGACATTCCCAAAAGTATGTTGCCAGAGGTTAAGGATTCCAGCGAAGTTTATGGCCATACGAAAACAACCATTTTTGCTTCAAAAATACCCATTGCCGGAATTGCAGGAGATCAAATGGCTGCATTGTTTGGCCAGATGTGCACAAAAAAGGGAATGGTAAAAAGCACCTATGGCACGGGTTGCTTTATGCTTATGAATATAGGTGAAAAACCCATTCTTTCTGAAAATAACCTGCTCACCACGGTGGCCTGGCGAATAAAAGGGGAGACACACTATGCGCTTGAGGGCAGTATTTTTATAGGTGGCGCGGTTGTACAATGGTTAAGGGATGGTCTGGGAATTATTAGAAGATCATCAGATGTCGAGCAGCTCGCCAGTTCTGTAGAAAGTACGGACGGCGTTTATTTTATACCCGCATTTGTGGGTATGGGTGCCCCCTATTGGAATCAGAAAGCTCAAGGCACTATTTTTGGGTTGAATCGGGGCACCACAGATGCACACATTGCAAGGGCTTCCATTGAAGCAATAGCCTATCAGACCATGGATATTCTAAAAGCGATGAAGGCAGATTCTGGTATCTCCATAAAAGAACTTCGGGTAGATGGTGGCGCATCTGTAAATGATATGCTGATGCAATTTCAGGCCGATGTACTGGATTCAATTACTATACGACCCAAAATTACGGAAACCACAGCCCTGGGCGCAGCTTATCTAGCAGGTTTAGCTGTTGGCTTTTGGGACAGCCAGGAACAAATCAAGGAAATGTGGGAAGAAGATGCACGTTTTAGCCCAACTAAAGATAAAAAAGACGTTAATACAGGCATAGCAGGCTGGTATCGTGCGGTAAAAGCTTTAGAATATTGGACAACCTTATAAACACTTAAACTATGACTCCATTTATAGCAGAAATACTAGGAACGGGAATTCTCATCCTTCTTGGCGGTGGAATTGTTGCAAATGATATACTTGAAAAAACGAAAGGAAACGGAGGTGGCTGGATGAGTATTACCACTGCCTGGGGCTTGGCTGTTTTTGCCGGCGTAGTGGTCGCCGGCCCATACAGTGGCGCACATTTAAATCCCGCTGTCTCCATTGGCTTGGCCGCTGGTGGTCTGTTTCCCTGGGAAGATGTGCCACAATATATAGCAGCGCAACTTATAGGTGCCATGCTGGGCTCTTTCTTGGTTTATGTCATGTATAAAGATCATTTTGACGCCACCGAGGATCCCGGTCTAAAAAGGGCTGTTTTTTGTACGGAACCGGCCATCGCAAATAATTTCAGAAATATTCTAAGTGAAATACTGGGCACATTTGTATTGGTATTCTGTGTGTTTTACTTTTCAGAAGCTGAAATAAATGACGGTTCGGGCACTACCGTTGGTCTTGGTTCTATCGGGGCGATTCCCGTGGCTTTTGTGGTCTGGGGCATAGGCCTTTCCCTGGGTGGTACCACCGGCTATGCGATAAACCCCGCAAGGGATTTGGGCCCCCGGATCGTTCATGCCCTTTTGCCTATTAAAGGTAAAACAGATAGCGATTGGGGCTACTCCTGGATACCCATTGTAGGCCCGTTAATTGGGGCAGTTATCGCCGCAATCCTGTTTCAAGTACTTTAACTTAAAACTCAATAATTTTTTATGAAGCTAATTAATTTGGCTCTATTGATCATGTGCATTCTAGCAGGTGATGAAATAGCAGCCCAGGAAAAACTACGTTCAATATCTAATGAAATTGAAGATAAATATGATACTGCATATAAGATCGTTGACTTCAATCTTCAAGTTAAAAATATGCATTTATGGAGAGGTTTACATGTCACCAATTCCGCCGTAAGTACGGCAGATATCAATTATAACTCAAAAAGTGGTTTTTTTAAAGCCGGTCTTTGGGGAGGCAGATCGTTTGACGGTAATTATACTGAATACGATTATTATATCAGTCTGACCCATAAAAACTTTACGCTTGCCATTTGGGATATCAATAACACCAGCGATTATCCAGATGTGGGATTTTTTAATTATGACAGAGCAGAAACTTCACATTTTATAGATGTAAGTATTGCTTATGCATTTCAAAAGATCCCGTTAAAACTATCTTGGTCAACCATTGTTCAGGGGAGGGACACGTATGAAGATGAAAATGGAGCATTAAAAAATGCCTTTACTAATTATGTGGAGGTCAGCTATTTATTTTTAAATAAAAAAACGTGGTCGCTTACAGGATTTGTCGGGGGTTCTTTTTCTTTTTTAAATGAAGCACATTTCTATGGGAACAATCCCGGTTTTTCTAATGTTGGGATCATCTACAATAAGGATGTAAATATATTTAATGATTACACCTTGCCCATTTCGGCCACAGCCTCTTGGAATACCGTACAAGAATATGGTGCAATTCAAGTCGCTGTGAGCTTTTTCTAACAGGGTTTACTTTTAACTGTCGGGTTGGATTTTACAGTATGATTCAAAACTTCCGCATTTTGTTTATCTGAAAGAGCTAATTAGTATTTTAATGCGGTACTTAAATATACCATCAAAAAAGTTAGAAGTAAGTAGTATTTCCTTTTTTACTCTGCCGTTGAGATCACAATGGTGTGCCGTTTTTCTTGCGCATTTTTAATCCGCACATTTATTTTGATGTACTTCCACTCCTCGCCTATTCTATTTGCTGTTATATCTAATTTCGCTCTTTCTTTTGTTCCATTTATACGCACTGTAGAGTTAACGCTTTTATTTTCGTTAGAATAGCGCACTTCACCCTCCAGTATTACAAGCTTGTCTATCGGTTCAATCTCGCCAAGAAGTCTATGTGCGGTTTCGTCTCCGTTCACCCTTTTGATCGCATTTTCATAAAGTTCTGTATCTGCATAGGCTTGGGCAAAATCTGTCGCAATGCCACCCATCACAGAAAAAAAGAAAATTCCGATTGAAATCAAAATAATTGCGCTCACCGGAACGAGCCATTTCCAATTTCGCTTCCACCAGCTTTTCCGTTTGATTAGTTCGTTGTTCATTGCTAAATTCTAATCTTTTTTGAAATGCTGATATTTAGTCATTAGGTTCCCATAATTCAATTTTGTTTCCTTCTATGTCAATAATGTGAGCAAACTTTCCATACTCATAGGTTTCAATGTTGTCAATAATGGGTATGCCTCCTTTTTTAAGTTCTTCCACCAATGCTTCTAAGTCAGCAACTCTATAATTTATCATGAAATCTTTTGCCGAAGGCTCAAAATATGTTGTTGAATCTTCAAAAGGACTCCATTGGGTAGATCCTTTTTTAGTGGAGTCGGTTGCTTCCCCCCAATCAAATGTCGCCCCATACTCATTGGTGTGTAAACCAAGATGTGTTGTATACCACACTTTCATTTTTTCAGGGTCTTTGCATTTGAAAAAAATCCCCCCAATTCCTGTTACTTTTTTCATTTTGATGTTATAAATTGAAACATTTATTTTTTCATTTCAAAATGCTTTTAATCTTAAATCACATCAATTTTGTGTATTAAAGCCATTTTAACTTCGTGCCAAAGATATAGACTAAATCTTTTCC
>DRGP01000153.1 GCA_011050015.1 Leeuwenhoekiella sp.
ATTTGAGAATCACTAAAGTTAAGTTTTACAATGCGCCCATTACCAGCAGCGTAGGCTATAGAATCATTTAAAAATCGGAGGGTGTAAAAACCTTCAGCACTAAGTTGTTTCCAGTGCTCTCCTTTATCTTTGCTATAGCTTATCCCCGTAAAACCCACTGCTACAAGTTCATGACCGCCACTTTCAGGCACAAACTGCACGCAGCTTTTATATCCGGGATCACTATTTTTGGCCAGTAATCGCCAGGTTTTCCCTCCATCTTCAGTGATCATCTTATTGCTGGCGTTAGCTTCCGGATGCGTATAATCACCCCCTATTACAACCCCTGTTTTTTCATCATAAAAATCAATGGAATATCCGCCCTGAGTTGATGTGCCCTGTGAAATTGGAGTATCATAAACGTTCCAGCTCTTTCCTTTATCCGGACTGTAATATACCCGAGAACTTTTCCCACCGGTAATGATCCAGGTTTTATCGCCTACCGTGGCAATATTGGTATTGCTGGCCGCAAAAGCGGCTTCCCCTTCTTTAATTTGTGGTAAGCCTTCACAAGGTATTTTTGACCAGTTTTTACCACCGTTTCTGGTAATTAACACAGAGATGCAATCATCAATAGGATCGCCCATAGCAATGCCTTCCTGACTGTTCCAGAATTTCATGGCATCATAAAAAACAGCTTTATTTTCTTCTGCATAAACTAGTTTCATACGGGCATCGTCACCCGTTTTATAAAGCAATGCAGGATTGCCAATGCTCAACATAAAAAAGTCGGTAGCTGTATGCGCGGTGGCGCGAAAAGAGGGGTTTACGGTGTCACCCACAATGGTATTGGTGTTCCATTGCTCTGTTCTGGGATCATAAAGTCCATATTTCCCGTTAGATCCCGCAAAGGCCACACTACCATCATTAAGTATTTCCAGCGTACGGATACTCACCGAATCTTTGTAGAGCACTTCCATGTCAACCCCCTGAAAATCATGAATCTTAAATCCTTTTTCTTTCTTTTCCCCTGTACACCCAATCGTCAAAAAAACGACTACTATGCCAACTAAAACACGCATAATCTAAATTTTGCGGGAAGTTAAAACTATTCCTTAACAAAACTGTACCTTTGCGGCCATTTTAAAACTACTCTCATGCGCCTACACCGCAACCTTGTCTTCGCCGTCATCGATGGTCTTCTAGAGATTTTTAACGAAGGCGTTTACGCTGATAAATCTGTTCAAAAGCAACTAAAACGTGACAAACGTTGGGGTGCGCGCGACCGCGGATTTATTGCGGAAACCATTTATGATATTGTACGGTGGAAACGGTTATATGCCGAAATTGCCGAGGTAAAAGAACCTTTTGAGCGCAAAGATCTCTGGCGCATGTTTGCCGTATGGTGCACGCTACGCGGAATTAAATTACCCGATTGGCCGCAGATTGAAGAAACCCCTACCAGAAGGATCAAGGGGCGTTTTGACGAACTTTCGCACATTAGAAAATACCGGGAGTCCATACCTGACTGGCTTGACGAATTGGGGGGAAAAGAACTGGGCGAAAAATGGGATGCAGAAATAGCAGCCCTAAATCAACAAGCGCCTGTAGTTTTACGTGTAAACCAATTAAAAACAGATCCGAAAACATTAAAAACTATTCTTTCTGAAGAAGGCCACGAGACTGAAAACCTAAAAGCGTATAAAGACGCTTTGCAGCTAATTGAACGCGGTAATGTTTTTTCTACAAAAGCCTTTAAAGATGGTCTTTTTGAAGTGCAGGACGCTTCGTCACAATTGGTCGTGCCCCTGCTTGGTGTAGAACCGGGCATGCGCGTCGTGGATGCCTGTGCCGGAGCTGGTGGAAAAACCCTTCACCTTGCTGCTCAAATGGATAATAAAGGCCAAATCATTGCCCTTGACATCTACGCCAATAAACTGAAAGAACTCAAACGCCGCGCGCGCCGTGCCGGGGCACATAATATAGAAACGAGAACGATAGACAGCACTAAGGTCATCAAAAAACTGCATAATTCAGCAGATCGTCTTTTGATTGATGCGCCCTGTACAGGTCTTGGTGTTTTGAGCCGCAATCCCGATGCAAAATGGAAATTACAGCCCGATTTTGTCGAAAAAATTCAGGAAACACAGCAGTCCCTGTTGATTGATTATTCAAAAATAGTAAAACCGGGCGGTAAAATGGTTTATGCAACGTGTTCCATACTTGCTTCAGAAAATCAAGAACAAGTCAAAAAATTCCTCAAAACTGAAGAAGGCAGCAATTTCAGCATTGAGAAACAAAAAACCGTTCTTTCCAGCGAGAGCGGTTATGATGGTTTTTATATGTGTCTCATGGTTAAAAAGGGGAAAGAGATAAAAGAATAGGTAGAAGAGAACAGGGAAAATGTTGAAAGTTATTGGTAAAATGAAAATCACTTAGTACCGTCATGCTGAATTTAGTTCAGCATCACACTTGGAGCTCTTTTTGAGACCCTGAAATAAATTCAGTGTGACGCTACTTTCATTGAAAAGTATTCAGAACCAAGACATACATTTTACCATATACAATTTACAACAACAACCATTTTTTCATCATAAAATCATAAATTTGCTACTTCTCTAGCAACACCTTTATGATTCATTTTTTCGGTTCTCAGGATACCAAAGTTTACGCCGTTCAAACCACAAACGAACTCTCTCGGGAAACCATTGACAAACTTACATGGCTTTTTGGCAACCAGCCCCACATTCAAGCGTCTCAAATTGACGCTTTTTTTATTGGTCCGCGTGCGGCGATGATCACGCCGTGGAGTACCAATGCGGTTGAAATTACCCAAAACATGGGTATTTCAGGAATCATTCGTATTGAAGAATTTCTGGCCGGTAAAACCGAATATGATCCCATGATTTCGCAGGAATACGCAAAACTTGACCAAGCTATTTTTCAAGTGGATGTGGTTCCCGAAGCGATCGTTCATATTGAAGATATTGCGGCTTATAACGAACAAGAAGGTCTGGCCCTGAACCCTGAAGAAATAGGCTATCTGGAGGGTGTTGCCCTACGCATAGAACGCAAATTGACCGATTCTGAAGTGTTTGGCTTCAGTCAGGTAAATTCTGAACACTGCCGCCATAAGATTTTTAACGGTACTTTCGTGATCGATGGTAAAACCATGCCTTCTTCCCTCTTTAAAATGATCAAGAAAACTTCGGAAGAAAATCCCAACGGAATTGTTTCGGCTTATAAAGATAACGTCGCTTTCGTAAAAGGGCCAAAAATCACCCAATTTGCCCCAAAAACGGCCGATAAACCCGATTATTATACCGAAATTGAATTTGAAAGTGTGCTTTCGATAAAAGCGGAAACCCACAATTTCCCAACCACCGTAGAGCCTTTTAATGGCGCCGCAACCGGTGCCGGCGGTGAGATACGCGATCGTCTGGCGGGTGGTAAAGGTTCGCTGCCACTTGCAGGAACCGCGGTATACATGACCGCCTATTCCCGCCTGGAAGAAAACCGGCCCTGGGAAAAAGCAATGCCCGCCAGGAAGTGGCTGTACCAGTCTCCCATTGACATACTCATCAAAGCGTCAAACGGCGCATCAGATTTCGGCAATAAATTCGGGCAGCCACTCATAGCCGGTTCGGTGCTGACTTTTGAGCATGATGAGGCTTCAGATTCCGATAACTTACAAAAAGATTCCCTCCTGCGCGGGAATGAAAGAAGATTGGGTTATGATAAAGTGATCATGCAGGCTGGCGGGGTAGGTTATGGTAAAATAGATCAAGCTTTAAAAGACACCCCTCAAACCGGGGATAAAATTGTTATTTTAGGAGGCGATAATTACCGTATTGGGATGGGCGGGGCGGCCGTTTCATCATCAGATACCGGCGCTTTCAGTACGGGTATTGAGCTTAACGCCGTTCAGCGCTCCAATCCAGAGATGCAAAAAAGAGCCGCAAATGCCATTCGCGGTATGGTTGAGAGCGAGCACAATCCCATTGTTTCCATTCATGATCACGGTGCGGGCGGCCACTTAAACTGCCTTAGCGAACTCGTGGAAGAAACCGGCGGACGTATTGATCTGGACAAACTTCCGGTAGGTGACCCTACCCTTTCTGCAAAGGAAATTATTGGCAATGAATCTCAGGAACGTATGGGACTCGTCATTGATGCGGAACAGATCAAGACCTTAAAACGCATCGCAGACCGAGAGCGCTCGCCTATGTACACGGTGGGTGACGTGACCGGCGATCATCGGTTTACGTTTAAATCTGAGACGACAAATGACGCACCAATGGATCTTGATCTGCACGATATGTTTGGCAGTTCGCCAAAAACGGTAATGACCGATACTAAAATTGACCGGAAATATGCCGATTTTGAGTATGATTTGACCGATTTTAATGAGTATTTAGAACATGTACTACAACTTGAAGCGGTGGCCTGTAAGGACTGGCTAACCAATAAAGTAGACCGCTGTGTAGGTGGCCGTGTAGTGAAACAACAATGCGTGGGCAGCTTGCAATTGCCGCTCAATAATATGGGCGTGATGGCGCTCGATTTTAAATCGCATCTCGGTATCGCGACTTCCATAGGCCACTCCCCGATCAGCGGCTTGATTGATC
>DRGP01000154.1 GCA_011050015.1 Leeuwenhoekiella sp.
GCGATTTCCGCTTGCAGCGGCAATACCTCTATTTCTGGATACGGACAGCCCGTTGTTTTCCTGATCCAGTATTTTGATACGTGCATCAGCAAAAGATCGCAAAATTTCCAGACTTTGATCTGTAGAACCATCATTTACCGCAATGATTTCAAAGTCTCTAAAATTCTGATCAAGTACAGATTGTATAGTCTGCTGCAAAAACGCTGCTTTGTTATAAACGGGGATGACAACAGAAAATTCTGGCATTTTATTTAAGATTGGATATAAGAATACGCAGGCGATACATATCAAAAACGAATAACGAAGGATTGGACGAAAGTAGATTATTCTTTATTTTGTTTTCAAAAAGAGCGGTGCATTTTAAAAATAATCCGGTTAGCCTATATTTTTCAAGTTGTAGCGCCGCTTTTTGAATTGTATAATGATCTTTTGCAATCAGTCCTTTTTCAGATAAATATATAAGGGACTGCACCGCTTTTACAGATTTTTCCATAAATATCTTATTATCCTCCAAGCCTTGATGAATAACTGGGTTATCGATATGCAAAACGGTAGCGCCCTCTTTTTTTAAATTTGAGGTAAATAACGCGTCGAGCCCATAGCGATTTTCCAAAAATTGATTGGCTCTTAAAAAAAGTGACTTTTTGATCAAAAACCCTTGGGATATAATACTTATAAACGGCTTTTTTTTACGCTGTTTCACAGTTTGAGTTTCTCGTGCCCTACCGTATTTCCATCTAAGTGTCTTGTCTTCAGGTCGTTCCTTATTATAGGTTATTCCGCCAAAGATGATATCTGCTTTTGAAAGATGTTCCCTATAATTTTCAACAAAATGTGGAGATGCGGGCAACACATCAGCATCCAAAAAAAGCAACCATTTAAATCGAGCCGTCTCGGCAAGTGCATTGCGCGATGCAGCACGGCCCTTATTTTCCGTCGCCCTTATATAGGTAACCCGCTGTAATTTTTCAACTTCTTTATTAGCGCTTTCCACACACAAGTTGCTGGAATTGTCGTCCCATATTATGATTTCAAAAGGGGTTTTAAGCGCCATTGCCTGCCGATGGATTGCCCGGGCCAATGGCACTACATTATAATTATAGACAGGAATTAGTATGGAGATCAAGAATGCAAGCAATTAAATGGTTACCAAATAAAATAAACGTACCTACCGACCTTTCATAATTGAATTAGTGCAATTTAAAAAAGGTTGTGGAAATTGAACTTCGGCTAAACGGTTTTCTGTACCACCTCAAAAATCTTATTGCCGTCACATTTTAATGTCTTCGACGGAAATTTAAGCAGCAATGCATAATCATGAGTCGCCATAAGAATGGTGTTCCCGTTTTTGTTAAGCTCTCGCAATACCCCCATTACTTCTACCGAAGTTTGTGGATCAAGGTTTCCCGTGGGCTCATCGGCCAGGATAAGTTCTGGGTTATTGAGCAGTGCTCGTGCAATGGCCACACGCTGCTGCTCCCCACCCGAGAGCTGGTAGGGAAATTTAAATCCCTTCGTTCTCATATCTACCTTGCCCAGCACGGCATCTATGCGTTTTTTTATTTCGTCTTTATCTTTCCACCCGGTGGCTTTGAGTACAAACCCCAGATTATCTGCCACGTTGCGGTCATTGAGCAATTTAAAGTCCTGAAAAACAACGCCCAGTTTTCGCCTTAAAAATGGGATTTGACGCTCTTTTAAAGCCGCAAGATCAAAATCTACAATACGCCCACTCCCCTCTTGCAATGGGAGATCGCCGTACAACGTTTTCATAAAACTACTCTTCCCGGAACCGGTCTTGCCAATGAGGTACACAAATTCACCTTTGTTTATACTAATGCTTACATCAGAAAGGATAAGGTTTTCACGCTGAAAAATAGAGGCATTTTTAAGTTGAAGGACTTCTGTCTGGGACATAAAATTGTTGTTTTGCAGAATTTATTTCAAAAATAGTACAATTTTTAGGAGCTAGATGCCATCCCGTTAATTTTCCGCGACTTCGATATGAATGCTGACAGCCGAAAAACTGCCACAAAAACAAAGATGAGTACCCCACCAAAAAACGGAACAGAGAACCTACTGTTATTACCATAAGTGACCAGAGCCTGCGCCACAGATGCAAGTACAACGCTGATGGCAATAAGAAACAACGGATCAAAAAACCGCTCTTTTTGTCTTAAAATCCGGAAAAACAGGACACAAAACCCCATAATTAAGAATATATGACCCAGAACAACTCCTTTACGCTGGAACCACCAAAATCCTTCAATGCTATCGTACCAGGTTGCATTCCTGAAATTTTCTGGCACTCTGTAAAACGAACTACGCCAAAACCGAACCCAGGAACGCAACGATAATTTAAGGTACGCTGCGGGATGTTTCTTGATCAAATCACGGGAAATGACGGCCAGTTCTGCGGAAATTTGAGGCAAATCTTTACCCGTTTTTTCCTGAATTTCCGGCAGTGCTTGCCAAATACCCATTGCGGCGTCGCCCCCGTTCTTTAGAATACTATCACGATGCTTCACATAAATATCACGGATCACGCTGTATTGATCAGGCGCTTTTTCAAAAAAAGGCATCGTGGCCTGTGACAAATTGATGCCATAATACGAGGTTACCACAAACGCACCGGTATTCTTATAGTTCAGACTGCTCCATCCTATAAAACAACATAGCGTGGGCAGGAAGATCAAAAAGGCATATGCAAGGGAATATTTCCATTTCTTAAGTACATTTCTCAGAAAAACCGTGCCCGCAATAACCAGTGAAAAATAAAGAAAAAATGGTCGTGTCAAGAACAACGTAGCCAAGACAAGACCTAACAAAATTGATCCTTTAAAGTTAAAATGGCCATTGTGAAAATTAAAAAGAATATAAATCCACAAAGAGGCAGTAAAAAGGAATAGACTTAAGGTTTCGGTAAGGATCGAAAATTCAAAAAAGATAATATTAACGAATGAAGTAAATACAAGACCAGCCCCCAGGCCGCATCGTAAACTTCCGGTTAAGCGACTGGTGGTATCAAAAACGAAAAACGAGCTGAAAATACCAATTATTGATTGCAGAATCACAAGCCACTGAAAATTCATACCACTCAGTAGCATTAAAAGTGGATACATGGGAGTGCGCTCGCCACTATACCCCGTTAAATTCAAGTTTGAAATCCGTGCTGCGAGAGCGGTGTAGGTTTCGGTATCGTTAAATAGGGATGCTGACCAATCATAACTATACCAGCATAATAACCTGAACAGGATTCCCACATAAATAAGAATGAAAATTGCCCGTTTTTTACTCATTTTCACCTGTTTTTGTTGAGAGAAAACCTGTTTTCCGGGCTAAAATACATTAAAAATAGCTAAAATTAAGCGAATCCTTATCTTAACATAATTATCGCATATTTGCAGCGTTATAGCAATTAAAAAGCCATTAACTTTGACCTTTTATATAAATTTTTGACACTGAACATTTGCAAATATCCCTCTATGATCTATAGATTTTTAACGTTCTCATTACTCGTATTGCTGAGTGTGGCGCCCCTTTCGGCCCAGCAATCTGCCGCATTTACAAACGATCGGGTACAATATAACAAGGCGCTAACGCTGTACAGCAATGCGCAGTATTTACCCGCTCAGGCCCTTTTTGAAAAGGTTAAGGAAAATGCCACAGACCCTACGGTAGAGGCAGATTGTGCGTATTATATCGCAAACGCCGCGGTACGTCTCAACCAGCAGGGAGCCGATCAGCTCATGCAAAATTTTGTTGAGAACTATCCCACAAGCACCAAGCGTAATTCCGCCTTTAAAGATGTAGCCGATTATTATTTTGAAAATGGCAATTATGGCAAGGCCAAACGCTGGTACGAGCAGGTACAAATAGGCAATCTCACCCGTAAAGAGCAGGAGCGCTATAACTTCAATATGGGTTATGTACACTTTAAGACCCGCCAGCCCGAAGAAGCTTTGGCGTATTTTGCCCGGGTACACGATTCTGAGAAATATGGGCCCAGAGCCAAGTACTACGAAGGGTTTATCGCCTATGGAAAAGATGATTATGACCAGGCCAAAGAACTTTTTGAAGAAGTGGAAGCCGAAGAAGGCAAACAGGAGGAACTTTCATACTTTAAATCTGACCTGGCATTTAAATCAGGGAACTTTGAAGAAGCTATCACCCAGGCCAAAGAAAAACTGGCCACCGCAGATCGCCGTGAAGTTTCAGAACTCAATAAAATCATCGGTGAAAGTTATTTCAACTTAGAGCAATATGCCGAAGCACTTCCCTATCTTAAGGAATACAAAGGCGAACGCGGCAAATGGACCAATACAGATTACTATCAGTTGGGTTATACGTATTATAAACAGGGCGATTATGAGCAAGCCATCAGCGAATTCAATAAAATTGTAGATGGTAAAAACAGCGTGGCTCAAAATGCTTATTATCATCTCGCAGATGCCTATTTAAAAACAGGACGCAAGCAGGAGGCTCTCAACGCCTTTAGAAATGCATCAGAAATGGATTTTGATGCACAGATCAAACAGGATAGTTTTTATAACTATGCCAAACTGAGTTATGAAATAGGTAATGCCTACGAGTCTGCACCAAAAGTGATCACCAGTTATTTGGCCACCTATCGCGATGCTCCTCAAAAACAGGAGATGGAATCCTTGCTGGTGGACAGTTACCTTACTTCAAAAAACTATGAGGCTGCCATGGGCCTTTTTGAAAGCAGTGCAGATTTTAAAGATCCCACGGCCTATCAGCAGGTTGCTTTTTATTACGGTATAGATCAATATAATGATGGCAAGTATGACGACGCAGTAGTCAGTTTCAAAAAAGCCTTAAAATATCAAGAAAATTCTGAATTAACGGCAAAATCACTCTACTGGGAAGCAGAAAGCGAGTTCAATCTGAACCGTATAGATGCCGCTCTGAGCACGTTTAACAACTTCAAGCAAAGCCCGGGCGCTAGCACTTTGCAAGAATATGAGAACCTGGATTATAACCTGGGGTATGCGCATTTTAAAAAGAAAAATTATAAGGAAGCAGCTTCCTATTTTGACAATTATGTGACCTCTGGCGGCACAGACGAGGTGCGCCAAGGTGACGCTTATGTACGTTTGGGAGACAGTTATTTCATAGACCGTAAATACTGGCCTGCCATGGAAGCTTATAATGCCGCCCTAGAAATCCCCAGTGCAGATCGCGATTATGCCGCATTTCAAAAAGCCATCAGCTACGGTTTTGTAGATCGAAAAAGTGATAAAATAGAAGGTCTAAGGGATTTTACATCACGTTTTCCCTCTTCAAGTTATCGCGATGACGCGCTTTATGAACTCGGAAATACGTATGTCTCACAACAAAAAAATCAAGAAGGTATCGCAGCCTATGATCGATTGATCAGCGAGATCCCTCAGAGTAAATTTGTGTCTAAAGCGCTACTTAAAAAAGCGCTCATTTATGACAATACCGGTCGCAGTAACGAAGCGCTTACTATTTTCAAAAAAGTAGCAACAGATTTCCCTGGTACTCCCGAAGGTGTTCAGGGCGTGGCTTCGGCGAAGTTGATCTATATCGATTTGGGCCAGGTGGATGAATATGGCCGCTGGGCAAAAACACTGGATTATATTTCGGTGGAAGATGCCGAGCTGGATGACGCCGCTTTTACTTCTGCAGAAAAACAATTTGTGGAAAACAAAGGAGACAATGCCCGAAACCAATTTGAAGAGTATTTGCAGGAATATCCCAATGGCCAGCGTGCCCTTGAAGCCCATTTTTATCTGGGACAGCTGTATTTCGACCAAAACCAGTTTGAAGAAACCATTCCCCATTATAAATATGTACTGGGCAAAGAACGCAGTGAGTTTACCGAGCAATCCCTTGCCCGTTTGGGTCAGGTGTATCTGAGCGAGAGCAATTATAGTGCAGCTATTCCAGTGTTGAATAGATTAGAAAAAGAATCAGATATTCCGCAGAATACCATTTTTGCACAGAGCAACCTGATGAAATCCTATTCTGAACTGGAACAATATGACAAAGCGGTGGCCTACGCTGAAAAGGTTTTGGCCAACTCAAAAATAGACAACAATGTAAAAAGTGACGCGCAGGTAATTATTGCCCGCAGTGCCATGCAAACCGGCAACGAGACACGTGCCAAAGAGGCATATGCCCAAGTGCTGAAAATCGCAACTGGTGAGCTGGGCGCAGAAGCGCTTTATTATGACGCCTATTTTAAGAACAAGGAAAACAATTACAAAGCCTCTAATGACGCGGTGCAGAAACTGGCCAAAGAATATAGTGGTTATAAAGCCTACGGCGGAAAAGGGCTTTTGCTTATGGCAAAGAACTTTTACGCCCTTAAGGATGCCTATCAGGCAACGTATATCTTAGATAATGTGATCTCCAATTTTAGTGATTACCCTGAATTGGTCTCCGAAGCCAAAGCGGAACAAAACAGAATCAAAGCAGCCGAATCAAAAACAAACGCCTCCGTACAGGAAAACTAGATAAAAGAGCCTTTTTTCGACCTTAAACAGGTAAAAAACGGCCATTCCTTACCGAATTTAGAGCAGTTTAAACAGAAAAAATCCAAACAAAATCCATGATTATAAATCTTAAGAACCTATATCTCACGACGGCCGCCTTACTTTTTTTCACGTTCTCAAGTGTTGCCCAGGACAAGGACAACCTGGGCACAGAAGTGGTCAATGTAGTCAAGCCCTACACTCCAGAAATAGGCGATGCCTTTAAGGTAAAAGCCACTCCAAAGCTGGGAGACTCTATAAATACCGCTAAAAAGAAAGTAACTTATGGTATTTTTTCTGTACCCGTGGCCTCTACGTTTACCCCGGCCAAAGGCCGCGCCGAGGAAATTGAAAAAATAAAACCACCAAAATTGTACGATAACTACGCCACACTAGGTTTTGGAACCTATGAAAGCGCGCTGGCCGAGTTTTATACCAATTTTGAAATAGACCGCGATCGCAATTTTGGCATTTACCTGAACCATAATTCGTCGCAAGGGGGTATTGATAATGTGCTGCTGGATGACAAATTTTATGACACCAACCTCAATTTTAATTACACATCGCGCGACCGGTATGTAAACTGGATCACTGATCTGGAGCTGGAGCATCAACTCTACAACTGGTACGGTATTGATGAACTTACCCGCCTGGCCACACCACAGTTTATTAACGGTATAGACCCTACGCACAGCTTTTATGGCGCCGGGCTCACGACTACGGTAGATGTAGAAGATTCCTTTTTTAATAGCGCTACTGCTACCGTACGCTATTTTGGCGATAGTGAAAGTTCTAGCGAAATACGCGCTATTATTGAACCAAGAATCGAGTTTCCCATTACCGATGAAAAAATAAACCTGAATTTTAAAGCGGATTATGTGAACGGAAAATTTGACCGGAATTACAACAATTCCCAGGAGATCAAATACAGCCATCTGCTTGTTTCCGGCTCGCCATCGCTGCAAGTGCTTCGGGATAATCTTACTTTGAACATGGGGATTACGGTCGCGGTAGATCTGGATACTGAAAATAGCAATACTGATTTTTATTTCTATCCCCAAGTCTCCGCTTCCTACCGCCTCGCCGATGAATATTTTACGCCCTATGCCGGTGTAGAAGGCGGACTCAAGCAGAACAGCTATCGTGATTTTACGCAGCAAAATCCCTTTGTGTCACCCACATTGCAAGGCATGTCACCCACAGATGAAAAATACAATGCTTATTTTGGTGTAAAGGGAAAGCTTTCCAATTCCTTGAGCTATAATCTACGCGGAAGCTATGGCGCACAGGATAATGAAGCATTTTTTCTGAACAATCCCCGTTATGAGGACGGCAACGGCAATATGGGCAACCAAGATTACCATTACGGAAATTCTTTTGGGGTAGTCTTTGACGACGTAAAAACATTTTCTTTTTTTGGCGAGATCAATGCTGATGTTACCTCAAATTTCAAAATGCGCTTAAACGCAGAATATTTTTCCTACAACACTGATGCGATCGCCGAAGCTTGGAATAGACCAGAATATAAAGCTTCTTTATATGGAGATTATCAAATTTCTGAACAATGGTATGCCGGTACGACGCTTTTTTTAGTGGGTGAGCGTAAAGACCAATCCGCCATTACCGGACCCTTTATCAGTCCGAATGCCACTACGGTGACACTAGACAGCTATTTTGATGCTAATGCCCACTTGGGCTATCGATTTAACGAGCAGCTTTCCGTTTTTGGACGCGTAAACAATATGTTGGACAATTCGTATGAAAAGTGGTCGAACACACCGGTTCAGGGCATTCAGGCGTTGCTGGGCGCGACTTATAAATTTGACTGGTAATCCTCCCCCAGCCCCCTCACAAGGAGCGGAGTTCCAAACAGGAGAAATCTCATGATAATAGCTCCTCCCTTTGGCGGAGGCTGGGAGGGGAACTTTTTTGTATTTTCGCCAAAAACCAAACTACTTATGAAATACCTATACTTTGCGCTGTTAAGCGTTTTGATCCTTTCCTGTTCCGAAGAAAATAAAAAGGAAGCAGACTTGATCCTCACAAACGCGACTATATATACCGTAGA
>DRGP01000155.1 GCA_011050015.1 Leeuwenhoekiella sp.
AAGCTGTACCGGTGATCCTGCAAAACGCGCTGGGAATGAATTCCTATTTCAGATGCAAGCGGTTACCAATATTGAAGTGCTCAACGGTTATGGGGTACAAAAAATAGTGACCACTTGTCCGCATTGTTTTAATACCATAAAAAACGAGTACCCCGGCCTGGGTGGAAATTATGAGGTGATGCACCATACCCAATTTTTAAAATCACTTATAGACGAGGGCAAACTTACCGTAGCAGGAGGTAAATTTAAAGGAAAGCGTATCACCTTTCACGACCCTTGTTATCTCGCCCGTGCCAATAAAGTATATGAAGCACCACGCGAACTTCTCAAAAAGCTAGAAGTGGAACTTGTTGAAATGAAGCGATGTAAAAGCCGTGGCTTCTGTTGCGGTGCTGGTGGTGCGCAAATGTTTAAGGAAGCGGAGCCTGGCCGCAAGGAAGTAAATATAGAACGTACCGAGGAAGCCCTGGAAACCAAGCCCGACGTCATAGCGGCTGGTTGTCCCTTTTGCAATACCATGATGACCGATGGCGTTAATCATGAAGGCAAATCGAGCAATGTCGCTGTTATGGATGTTGCCGAAATGATAGCCGAAGCAGACGATTTATAGCCAAATATGGCGATTTTACACCATTTTAATGTAACCCAAATCAAAACTTAATATGCTTATTCCATTTAATGAACTACCGGATGATGCCAGGATATGGATCTATCAGAGCAATCGAAAATTTACCGATGAGGAAATTCCTCAACTTCAGGATAAACTAGATAATTTTCTAAAAGAGTGGACCGCCCATGGCGCAAACCTACAGGCCGGTTCTGAAATTAAACATCAATTTTTTATTGTCATTGGGCTCGACCAAAGCAAAAATTCTGCAAGTGGCTGTTCTATAGATGCACAGGTACGCTTTATTCAACAGCTGGAGAAAGAACTTGAAGTAGAACTGCTTGACAAAATGAACGTCACCTATATTCAGAATGACCGCGTGCACCACAAACCGCTGCTTGACTTTAAAAAAATGGTTAAAGACGGTGCTGTGGGCAAAAGTACCATCGTGTTCAACAACCTGATCAATATCAAGGAAGAATATCAGGATCATTGGCAGGTTCCCGCAATAGAAAGCTGGCATAGTCGTTTCTTTAAGTAAAATCGGTGAATCAATTTATAGGAGCCCTTTAATAATCTAACTATAGTTGCACTACTTATTTATACAATAGTGTAAATAATCACATTATTGCCCCACTTTTCACCCTTAAATTACCAAAAACTTTCCATTTTTGTCAATTTTTAAAGTAACCGAAAGATAGCGACAAGGCTGCGCCCTAAATCTTGGGCAAGTACTATCTGAAGATATTTAGAAAACACCCCCATGTTTAGAATTAATATATTTCTCCTTTTATTATTTTTTGGAACTCAATTAAGTGCACAGCAAAAAAATCCCTTGTTTGCCACAAATGTCAATGATCAACGCGCTTGGGTAGATAGTATTTACAACGGTATGTCGCTTAAAGAAAAAATAGGTCAGCTTTTTATGGCTGATATTTATTCGAGTGACCCAAAATCAAAGATCGATGCACTTAAAGCATTAGTGACCCAAAATCATATAGGCGGCGTCATATTTTCAAAAGGGGGACCCGTACAACAGGCAAGACTTAATAATGAGTTGCAGGCCATAAGCGACGTACCTCTACTCATAGGTATGGATGCCGAATGGGGCCTTAGCATGCGCCTGGATTCTACCTATGCTTTCCCCTATAATATGGCGTTGGGCGCCATAAATGATAATGCGATTGTTGAAGAAGTAGGCAGACAGATAGGATTACAGAACAAGCGCTTGGGTGTGCACATTAATTTTGCGCCAGTGGTAGATATCAACGTCAACCCAGAAAATCCTATAATCGGTAACCGCTCCTTTGGTGAGAACAGGGAGAATGTAACCCAAAAATCCATTGCCTTTTTAAAAGGGATGCAGCGCGCCGGTGTTTTGGGCAGTGCCAAGCATTTTCCGGGCCACGGCGATACAGATCAGGATTCTCACAAAACACTCCCCACACTCAACTTCTCTAGAGAACGGCTTGATTCTATAGAATTATACCCTTACAAACGGGTTATTGAGGCTGGTATTGCCAGCGTTATGGTGGGGCACTTGAACGTTCCTGCCCTCGAGCCCAGAAAAAATTATCCCACTTCACTTTCTAAAAATGTGGTTACAGATATGCTACAGGATAGCTTGGGCTTTAACGGCCTTATCTTTACCGATGCATTGAATATGAAGGGGGCATCAAACTTTGATGCGCCTGGAGATATAGATCTTGCAGCTTTTAAGGCCGGTAACGATGTGCTTCTCATAAGCGAAGATATTCCTAAAGCCATACAAAAAATAGAAGAAGCCTATAAAAAAGGGCAGATTACCAAAGACCGATTAGCACGTTCAGTCAAAAAAATACTGTATGCCAAATATCTTGTAGGCCTGAACGATTACCAGCCTGTAGCCGAAGAAAATCTAGTAAAAGACCTTAACGCCCCATCTTTTGAAGTGACCTCCCGAAAAGCAGTAGCCGCTTCGCTTACTGTATTGCGCAACGAGGGCGCCATAGTACCGGTAAAAGAGCTTGAGGATAAAAAAATAGCTTATGTGCCACTGGGCGATGGTGACGGTTCTGTATTTTATGAGCAAATGACACGCTATGCCAAGATAGACCGAGTGACCGCCCCTACCCTCCCCCAACTTTTAGAACGCCTGCGCGATTACAATTATGTGGTGGTGGGTTTCCATAGATCTACAGAAAACCCCTGGAAATCCTATAAATTTTCTGCAAAAGAATTACAATGGCTCAGTGCTATCGCTAAAACTAATGACGTCGTACTCGACCTTTTTGTGAGTCCCTACGCTCTGCTTGACATACAAAACAACAGCGACATTGAAGGGATTATCCTCTCTTATCAAAACAGCAAAAACGCACAAGAACTGAGCGCCCAGCTCCTATTTGGCGCCATAGGAGCACAAGGTAGCACACCAGTTTCCTTAGGATCAGATTTTCCCATACATACCAGTTACCAGACCGGAACTTTGCGTCGTCTTCAGTATGGTTTGCCCGAAGAAGTTGATTTAGATCCCAAAAAGTTAGAAAAGGTAGATTCTCTAGTACAGACTGGTATAGATCAGGTCATGTTTCCAGGAGCACAGGTGCTTATCGCACGCCATGGCAAGGTAATCTATGAGAAAAATTTTGGCTATCATACCTACACCAAAACCAAAAAGGTACAGCGCGATGACGTTTATGACCTGGCATCGCTTACCAAAATACTGGCCACCCTTCCTTTAATTATGGAATTGCACAGCAAAGGACAATTGCATCTTGACGATAAACTGGGCCAACTACTGCCTGTACTCAAAGGGTCTAATAAGGAAAACATAAAAGTAAAAGAGGTTTTATCGCATTACGGAAGGTTTAAACCCTGGATTCCGTTTTACATAAGCACTCTGGACCCCGATTCTCAAAAGCCTTCAAAAACCTATTACAGAACGACGAAATCGCCTGAATTTGATCTAAAAGTGGCTGACGAGCTTTTTTTGCGTTCAGATTACGAAGATACCATAGTCAAGATCATTGCAGATACAGATTTGCTGAGCAGGAAACGTTATCTATATAGCGATCTGCCTTATTACCTGTTTAAGGAATATCTGGTCAATTATTATGGTGCTGATATGGATCATTTGACTCAAAAGCACTATTACGAGCGCCTGGGTGCCTATCGAACTGGGTATAAACCTATAGAAAAATTCAAAAAGGAAACAATCATTCCCTCAGAGAATGACACCTATTACCGCAGGCAACAAATACAGGGCTACGTGCACGATATGGGTGCCGCTATGGAAGATAATATGGGTGGCCATGCCGGGTTGTTCAGTAACGCGAACGACGTGGCCAAAATCATGCAAATGTACTTACAAAACGGTTATTATGGAGGTGTGCGTTATTTCTCAAAGGCAACTATGGATGCATTCAACACCTGTTACTATTGCGCGGAAGATGTTCGGCGGGGCGTAGGGTTTGACAAACCCCAACTGCACGATGGCGGGCCTACTTGCGGTTGTGTCTCTAAAAGCAGTTTTGGTCATTCGGGCTTTACGGGTACCTACACCTGGGCAGATCCGCAAAGCGGAATTCTTTATGTATTTCTGGCAAACCGCACCTTTCCCACTGCCGAAAACCGCAAGCTCATCACCTCTGATCTACGTACGAAAATACAAAGGGCGATCCAGGAAAGTATCGTTAACTAAAAAACATTTATCTTCCTAAAATAGGAAGTCTTATATAGAATACTTTTCAGGAAATGCCTTTCTTTCAGAAACAAAAAACTATTGTTATGGCTTAATAAATAGTCCAGAGAGGTTGTTTTTTAAGCATTTCGGGTTATTTTTTCCCGTCACCCAATAATACTTTCATGAGCCCGTCTTTTAAATTGAGCCACAGGTAATTAAAAAATGATTTTGTTTTATCACGTTCTGCACTGCCCCTTCCGGCTCGGTATTGCCCTTCATTTTTTCCTCGGCTATCATTAGAAACAAATAAATTGGCTATCGCCGAAAAAAACTTGTTTTTATTGGAATCTTTATTGAGGATCTCAATCTTAAAGTCATCATATTTCATTTTCATATCTATAACAGAGCGGTCGTTGTTTCCATTGATATTAAAATAAACGCGTTCTACCTGGCCCACCATTTTAGCCCGTAAATTAGGCTCTGTAAAGCTATTTATATTTGCTGCCGGCATTTCGCCCATAAAGCCTTTCAGGTTAAATACATCCTCTGTATTTTGAACATCAAAAGACCAATCTACACTAAGGGGAGCAGTGTCCAGAAAAACTCCGCTAATGACGAGTCTAGTGGTATCAGCACCCTTTTTATAGGTATTTCCCAATTGAGCCGCTTTTACAACGAGCTTAGAAAAATTGATTTCTCCTGCTGGTTGATTTTCCTTTACTTTTTCCCTGTACACAATGGAGGCATCTTCAATTTTAAGGGAATCCAGCATAAGGTCAAAAGGAATACTTCGTAAAATCTTACTATACAACGGTTTTATGGTCTCATCGTCAGCAACTAGTTTATCCCTGTAAATTTCCAATTTTGGCTTTCTTACCTGCATTAAAGCAGCCTTTGTAAACAGGGTATCCTCTACAAAACCCCATGCGATCTTCTGGATACTGAATTGTGGGATCTGGAGATCAATATGGTCACGCTCCATACTTATTTTACGAGAGAGCTCTCTCTTAGTATATTTTGTTTTGATCTGGGTGTTTTTAAGTTCAATATCTTCTTTCTGAAGCTTCATGGAACCAATGGTCAAATTATCATAGGGATTTATTTGAAGAAAAATGGAATCTGCCTCTAGCAGCATGGCACTGTACTTTAAAGGAATTTTCCTCGTAACGATATTACTATCAATAACAATATCTTCTATACTGAACGAAGCACGATGAACCTGAAAAAACAATGATTTTTTATCAGGTTTGAGCATCTTTAAAGAGGTTTTTCCAATAGCTAAACGATCTATATTAATCTCCTTACCCAGCTTAATAGGACCACTTGCTTTACCGACGCTTTTTTTACTCTTATCATTTAAGAACCAAATACTATTGTCATCTACATGTATTTCTTCTATATGAACGGTATTTTTTAAAAAGTAATCCCAATAACTCAAGCCCGAAAAGCTAATTTGCCCCGTCTTTATCTTAGTGTTTACAAGAGTATCTCCTCGCTTTTTAATTTCTAGATAAGCATCATTAAGTGTCACGCCACCTCCCCAAGTATCTACGCTAATGCTGTCATATTGCAGCTCTATATTATTGGCCAATGCATTATCAAGAAAGTAAACGATCTTATTTTTAAAGAATTGATTAAGCCCAATGACCCCAGTAACAAAGCTCACCAAGAGGATTATAAAAACGATAAGAAATTTTTTCATGTGCCTAATATAGTCAAGTCCTTGAAATTGTGGCTTCCAAAAAGGAAGATTTTATAGGTGAAGACTATTTTTAATTTCTACTTGTGCAGTCGTTAAACTTATAGTATATTTGTCATCCAAAATCGCGGGATAGAGCAGTAGGTAGCTCGTCGGGCTCATAACCCGAAGGTCACTGGTTCGAGTCCAGTTCCCGCTACAGAAGTAGCCAAAAGCCCCGTATCACGGGGCTTTCGCTTTAAAACCACTTAATAAAGTGGGTCAAATCTGGGCAAATCTTTCTTATTCCGCTTTACTGACGGAAAGAAAAAAAATGCCAAATTCTAAAAAATCCATTCCCTTTATAGACTATGAACCGGCAGAGGTCAAAGAAAAGACTGGCCCCAACTGGCGCATTGTCTTTCGCTGCCGTATTCCCGGTACCAATAAAATGAAACGCTTTAGGCACCGGGTAAAAAAAATGGCCAGTACTCGTGACAGAGATCGATATGCAAAACGAATTTGTGTGGAGATAAATAAAAAGCTGGAGCGCGGTTGGTCGCCATTTGCTGAAGAAACAAAATACAAGGAATATAAAATGCTGATCCCGGCGATGGATAAGTTCCTGGCCAACTTTCAAGAGCAGGAACGCCGCGGTAAACTGCGAACGCCCACGCTGAAAGCCTATACCTCACAGATAAGAATGCTTAAAAACTTCCTAAATCAAATTGACAAGGAGAATTTATTGTGTGCGGAGTTTACAAAGCCTTTTGTAAGCAACTATTTGGATTACATCTATTATGATAGAAAGCGATCACCCAGAACCGTAAACAATTATCTGGCATTCTGCCGTTATCTGGCCACGCTCATGGTAGACCGGGAATATCTACCGGTAAATACAATCACTAAAATACAGCCGCTTACGGAAGGTAAAAAAGTACGAGAAATTATAGACGATGAAACCCGCGTGAAAATATTTAAAGAACTGCTGGCCACAAACCCGAGGTTTCTTGTTTGCTGCCTTACAGTTTATTATTGTTTTATACGGCGTACAGAACTTACCAAATTAAAAGTAAAGCACGTTCAGCTGGCCCAGGCGGTTATCAATATTCCGGCGACAATTAGTAAAAATAAAAAAGATGATATAGTGACCATTCCCAAAGCACTTATCCCCTACCTGATAGATAATATTAAGGGGGCAAACCAGAAAGATTTTCTTTTTAGCAACCGTCATTTGATGCCTGGGGAAACCGCGGTGCAACCAAAATATATTTCTGATCAATGGGCGAAGCTGCGCAAAAAATTGGGGTTTAAGGAAACCTACCAATTCTACAGCCTGAAAGATACCGGGATCACCAAATTATTCATGATGGGAATACCCACAATTAAAATAAGAGACCAGGCACGGCACCATGATATTACTATTACTGAAAAATATACACCTCGTAATTTTAACCGCGATGACACCATTTTTTCTGCGGGGCTGGATTTTTAGAAAAAAGAGAAATCAAAAAAGTTTTGAAAAATTTTGTAATTCTGTAATTTTTGTACTATTTAAGCGTACAGTTCTATTTTAAAGCACTTTACCGTATTACAAAAAAATTACAAAACCGAAATACAAAAATACAAAATTGTATTTGGGGCTTATTTCTGTATTTTTTGGGCTAAAATAGATGTTTAAATTTGTTAAATTAAGTTAACAAATTTTCATTTAAATTTGAAAAATATAAACTTTTAATTATAATTATTGAACATATTATATTTTACCTATAGGCTTATATCCATAAATATGGATTTTATCCAATAAGACCTTAATTTTCTTGTGTTGGTTGATTTTTTAATATAGCTTTGACAAACTGTCAAAATTATACCTAGATTATGGAAATTACAGAGTTTAAAGCCCTTAGAGAAAAGGCGGGATTAACCCCAAACGATGCTTCTGAAAAATTTGAAGTTAATACCCGAACAATTTACCGCTGGGATAATGGAGAATGTAGACCCCACCCTCTTGCCTTGAAATATTTAAAAGAAATGATTTCAAAAGCTAATTCTACAACTCTCAATAAAGAGGATTTTAAATACATCGATTTATTTGCGGGTATAGGTGGCTTTAGAAAAGCATTTGACAGTATTGGTGGAAAATGTGTGTTTACCAGTGAATGGGATAAATACTGCCGAACCACTTATCAAGCAAATTTTGAAAGTGATCATATTGTTGAAGGAGATATTAGGCAGTTTACAAACGATCCCGAAAGTTTATCCAAAATCCCCAAGCATGATCTTTTAGTTGCTGGTTTCCCATGCCAACCATTTTCTATAGCAGGAGTTTCTAAAAAAAATGCCATGGGTAGGCCACATGGTTTTAAATGTGATACACAAGGCACATTGTTTTTCGATCTTGCCCAAATAATAGAATTTCATCAACCTAAGGCTATTTTACTCGAAAATGTAAAAAACTTAGTGAGCCATGATAAAGGAAAAACTTTTAAAGTTATTAAGAGAACACTAGAAAAGGAATTAGGGTACAACATTCAGTTTAGAATTATAGATGCTAAAGGTTTTGTTCCTCAACACCGAGAAAGAATATTTATTGTTGGTTTTAAAAATAACACAGATTTTAATTTTGATGATTTAGAAATACCCTCATCTAATGAAGGCCCAAGATTAAATTCTATTCTTCATAGTAGTTTAGAGCAGGACGAATTACCTTTTTATGAAAATGGAAAAGTTGGTGATAAATATACTCTAACACCACGCCTATGGGAATATTTACAAGAATATAAAGCGAAGCACCGTGCAAAAGGAAATGGTTTCGGTTTTACTTTATCCGGTAAAAATGATGTTTCCAGAACACTATCTGCTAGATATTATAAGGACGGTTCGGAAATTTTAATTGAACAAGGCAAAGAAAGACCTAGACGTTTAACGCCTAGAGAATGTTCAAGATTAATGGGTTTTGACAGCTCAAATGAATCCAAATGGAAAATACCTGTTTCAGACACCCAAGCTTATAAACAATTTGGAAACTCTGTAGCTGTTCCGGTAGCAACGGCTGTTGCAAAATTTATTAAACCCTATATTGTTGAAACGGAAAATAAATCTAAAAAAATAGTCCAAAACCTACCCATTGAAAAATCAAAAGAATTATCAACTATTTAATATATATCATTAAATGAATCACGGTTATTTGTCTGAGTATTTTGTAGGTATAGCAGCAAAGCGCTTAAGTGCTGTAGAAGCTGATACGAATGTATCAAACCAGCACGAATTTAATGGGTCTAGAGAACTGAAACGATTATTAGGCACAGGTTCCGGTCAAAAGAAGCGAATAGTGACGAAATTTATTTGGTTGGGCGAAGTCAACGAAGGTATATCTAGCGAAGGTTTTGTTACATGGTACGATGCCAGATTAGATCATCCAACGCGATCAGAATATAGGCTATATTTTTCAACTAACGATGTTACAAGTATAGCTGAAAGGGGAGATATGTTATTTATTGGGAAACGCACAGATGGAACTCTAATTGTAATAGTCACGGTTCAAAATAGTACAATTGAAAATCAATTATTATGGCTTTTTGGATTACCAAGTCAAACAGGATTAAATTTTGAGGGTCAAAATTTTGATAATATAAATGATGTAGAAATAGACTTTATTGTACGGTTCATATTTGATGAATTGGGGATAGATATTGAAGAGCCAGAAACAGATAGCTTAGATGATATTTTAATAAAATTCAATGGCGTTTTTCCTTCAACCAGAGTTTTCTCTGCTTTGGCTCGGACAATTGATAAAGTGGACTTGCAACAAAAAAGTGGACAATTAGATAAGGGTCATGCTGCTACATTTTGATTATACATTTCTATTTCAAATTCCTCTATAGTTTTATACCCCAAGGTGGAGTGCATTCTTCTTCTGTTGTACCAAGTTTCAATCCATTGAAAGACGGATAGCTCGGCTTCCGATCTATGGCTATATCTATGTTTGTAGACCCATTCTACCTTTAAGCTTTTAAAGAATGATTCTGCCACCGCATTATCCCAACAATTACCTTTTCTGCTCATACTTTGTTTTATAAGATCATTATGATTTTTCAGGATATCGGTAAATCCGTAACTGGCATATTGAGATCCCCTATCCGAATGAAATATGAGTTTTTTTGTGATATCATTTGATCTAACGGCCATATTCCAAGCAGGGATTATAGTATCGTCTGTACTTAAGGTTTCGCTCATCGACCATCCCACGACCTTTCTATGGAACAAATCGATGATTACCGTCAGGTACACCCACCCCTGTTTGGTTTCTATATAGGTGATATCGGATACCCAGACCTGGTTCTTTCTAAAGACCGTAAAGTTCTGGTTCAAAATATTACGGGCCAATGGATAGTTGTGTTCGCTGTCCGTTGTAACCTTGAACTTACGCTTTCTTCTGGCAAACAGATTATTGGCCCTCATTATCCTGGCCACTCTTGGTCTGGAAACATGATACCCCCTTTTTGAAAGCTCTGCTTTGATCCTTGGTGCCCCATAACTCCCAAAACTATCCTTGAAAACATCATGGATGAGTGATGTTACGACCTGGTTTTCAGACCAACGTTTGGACGGCCCCCTGACCAACCAATGATAATATCCACTTTTACTTACCTTGAACATTTTGCACATCTTCCCAACTGGAAATTTAAGCTTATGGTGTTTTATGAACCTATATTTTTCCTGTCGCCCTAGGAGAAGATGGCTATCGCCTTTTTTAGGATATCACGTTCCAGTTCAGCATCCCTTAGTTTTTTCTTCAACTCCGTAATTTCCTTCTGTTCATCGGTCAGCTTGGGGTTTCCCTTTCCGGGGAAACTGTTCTGCCCATAATCCTTGGATTCCCTTCGCCATCGACTCAGTACCGAAGTGGGGATGTTCAGTTCCCTACATATCTCGGCAACACTACCACGGGCATAGCTAAGTTCAACGGCTTTTTGCTTAAATTCTACAGTGTAATTCCTTTTCTCTCTTGACATTTTGCAAAGTTAGTTTTAACAGCTAACACACTCTTAACTTTATGTCCGGTTAAATATAGTAAGTCCA
>DRGP01000156.1 GCA_011050015.1 Leeuwenhoekiella sp.
CATAAAGACTTGCTGGCCATTGCCAAAGAATTTGATAGCCCCGTGTACGTTTATGATGCCCAGCAGATTAAAACGCAATATAATCGGTTGAAAAATGCTTTTAAGAAAGTAGAAAACCTGCGCATCAATTATGCGGTCAAGGCGCTTTCTAATATTGCTATCTTACAATTGCTGCACGAGCAGGGCGCAGGGCTGGATACGGTTTCTGCCCAGGAAGTACGTTTAGGACTCGCAGCGGGCGTTCCGCCGGAAAAAATCATATTCACTCCCAATGGTGTTTCCCTGGCGGAAATAGAACAGGTTGCAAAGCTGGGCGTACAGATCAATATTGATAACCTCTCTATACTTGAACAGTTTGGCACGAAACATCCCAAAACCCCGGTCTGCATACGTATCAATCCACATGTAATGGCGGGTGGAAATGCCAATATTTCGGTAGGTCATATAGATAGCAAGTTTGGGATTTCCATACACCAGATGCCGCTTTTGCTGCGCATTGTTGAAAATACAGGCATGCATATTAACGGTATTCACATGCATACGGGCAGCGATATTCTGGATATAGAGGTATTTCTGCACGCGGCCGAAATTCTCTTTGATACGGCAAAACATTTTGAAAATCTGGAGTTTTTAGACTTTGGTAGCGGTTTTAAAGTGCCCTATAAAGAAGGTGATATTGAAACCGACATTGACGAACTGGGCGAAAAACTAAGCAGTCGTTTTAACGCTTTTGCGAAAAATTACGGAAAACCCTTAAAATTAGCTTTTGAACCTGGAAAATTCCTCGTTAGTGCCGCCGGAAAGTTCCTGGTTAATGTAAATGTGGTCAAACAGACTACCTCAACCGTGTTCGCTCAAGTGGACAGCGGTTTTAATCATTTAATCAGGCCGATGCTCTACGGATCGCAGCATCACATCCACAACATCTCCAATCCTGAAGGAAGGGAGCGCTTTTATTCCGTAGTGGGGTATATCTGCGAGACCGATACTTTTGCATCAAACCGCCGCATCGCGGAAATCACCGAGGGTGACATTCTCGCCTTTGACAACGCCGGCGCCTATTGCTTTACTATGGCCAGCAACTACAACTCGCGTTACCGTCCCGCGGAAGTACTCTTTATTGACGGTAAGGCACAATTGATCCGTGAGCGTGAAACCTTTGAAGACTTGCTCCGACATCAAATTCCGCTTCGCGAAAAGAAGGAAAAATCGGTAAAAAACAACTGAAAATCGGGTAATTTTGATCAAAATCGAATGGAAATCACCCGATTTCGACTAAAAATAAGATGATTTTAGGTTCTTTTTATCAATTTTTTACTGCGAAATCATCATTTTCAGAGTTTCCCTTTTAGCTTCTGAAATTACACGAACCAAATACATTCCGGCACTAAAACCGTCCGTTTTTAAAGTGTTTTTGCCAGATTTTCCAGCTTGCGAGGCAATTAATTTCCCAGAACCTAGTTCGTAAATTGAAATCCTGGTTCTTCCGCTTGTAGAATTTGGAATATTCAGCTGAACAATTTCGCCATTAGAGGGATTGGGATAAAGCACAATCTTTTCTAAAGAAAGACTAGGCTTTGAAACACCCAAACTAGCCTGCGCCTCAAAAGCACCGATGTCACGCCTTCCACCAAAATTATTTCCTTCTATCGCAGTATTGAAGGCAAGAATTGAATTATTTATCTCAGTTTTTTAATTTATCAAATATTTTCAACTTGACGCTTACGATTTTATAAGCTGTTGCCGAAAAACCAAGTGAATTATGGCTATTTTACAGCAGATTTCAACCAATAATTATTTATCCAATCCCAATGTTAAGAAAATTACTTACTTTTTTTATTGCTTTCACAACACTTTTGAGCTGCGAAAAAAAACCGGAGCCTGTTGATATTGTCGTAAAAAATATCTCTATAATTAACCTGAAAACGGGTAAAATCAGGCAAAATCAGTCGGTTTTTATCGCTGCTGATACCATTTATAAAATTCAAAAAAACGCTGATAATAATATTACAGCTGTAAAAACCATAGATGGCACCGGCCAGTTTCTGCTTCCCGGTTTTTGGGATAATCATGTGCACTTTCGCGGTGGAGATAGCCTGATCGCTGAAAACAAGCACCTTCTTAATCTGTATATTGCAAATGGGGTCACCACGGTGCGCGATGCTGGTGGCGATCTTACCACTTCGGTGCAATCCTGGCAAAAAGATATCGCTTCGGGCACACTTATGGGACCTACGATTTATACTTCTGGTCCTAAAATCGACGGTCCCGATGCCCGGTGGGCAGGTTCGCTAGAGGTTTCGAATTCTGAAGAAATAAATAGAGCGCTAGACTCTTTACAAGCTTTAAATGTGGATTTTGTAAAGCTTTACGATAGTACAATTTCTGGTGAGAATTACTTAAAAACGATTAAAAACGCAGAAAAACGAGGCATGATCACCAGCGGTCACATGCCCTATACCGTGAAGGTGGATGAAACTATTGAAGCGGGAATAGATGGTATTGAGCATTTATATTATGTACTAAAAGGCTGCTCTACCCAAGAACAACAGATCACCGAAGAAGTAAAAAATGGGTCGCTCAACTTTTGGTCGTCGCTCGCACAGGTAATGAAAACCTATTCTGATAGTACGGCTCAAAATCAATTTGACAAACTGATTGCTTCAAATGTATATATTATCCCCACGCTACATATTGGCCACACGTTAAGTTATCTGGACGAGAACAACCACAGCAAGGATAAATATTTAAAATACATGGGCAAAGGGATTCAAAAAACCTATGCAGGCCGCATAAAAAGTGCGCTTAGTGCTTCACCAGAGTTTGTGGCGATGCGAAAAAAACTGGATTCCACTTTTGTAGCTCTCGCAGGAAAACTGAATGATGCAAAGGTGGGGCTATTAGCAGGATCTGACAGCGGTTCCTACAATTCATATATTTATCCTGGTATTTCGTTACACAAAGAATTAAAAGCATTAGTAGATGCTGGTTTAACACCACTGGAAGCATTACAGACCTCCTCTCAAAATGGTGCAAAATTCCTTAAAAAACAGCTTCCGGAGATAAAAATTGGCGCTCAGGCAGATCTTGTTATCCTACAAAAAAATCCACTCCAACAAATAGAAAATACGACCGCCATAAACTGGGTGCTGAAAAATGGAAAAGCATTAGATAAAAAACAACTGAAAAATTTGCTGAAATCTGAATAAACCGTTTCTTTTTTAAAATAACCCTAATTTCAGCTTATTGTACCACTAAGTGCGTTAAAAAGCGATGGATATTCGTAATTTTCTAGCAAATCCAATTTGATTCTAAAAAAACAACATATGACAAAAAAATACCATTTTACCCTGTTTATACTTTGCACAACTATAATTTCTGCTTTCTCTCAAAAAATTGAAGTTCCGGTAGATACCGTTATTACTACAAAACACGAAGTTACCATCAAAGGAACAAATGTCCCTTACACCGCAAGTACAGGTTTTCAGCCGGTATGGGACGATAAGGGAAATCCCATTGCGTCGCTGTACTATACCTATTACAAGCGCAGCGATATAAAAAACGATCAAGAGCGTCCTTTGGTACTCAGTTTTAATGGCGGTCCCGGCTCAGCTTCTGTGTGGATGCATATTGCCTATACCGGGCCGCGTATTTTAAAAATAGACGACGAGGGTTTTCCCGTTCAACCCTATGGAATAAAGGATAACCCAAATTCTTTACTTGATGTGGCAGATATTGTCTATATAAATCCGGTAAACACCGGTTATAGCCGTATGCTTCCCGATTCCGAGGGAAAAATGCCCGATCGTAAGCAGTTTTTTGGTGTAAATAGTGATATTTCCTATCTGGCGGACTGGGTAAATACTTTTGTGACCCGGGTAAATCGTTGGCGTTCGCCAAAATTCCTCATTGGTGAAAGTTATGGTACGACACGCGTAGCCGGTCTTGCACTTGCCCTACAACAGCAAAAATGGATGTACCTTAACGGTGTGGTCATGGTTTCTCCTACCGAAATAGGATTTGAGTTTGAAGGCCCTGTGGAAATTGCTAACCGCCTCCCTTATTTTGCCGCCGCTGCCTGGTACCACAACGCCTTGCCTGCCGAATTACAAAACAAAGACCTGAATGAATTATTACCTGAAGTAGAAACCTATGCCGTAAACGTACTCCTTCCCGCAGTAGCGAAAGGGGGATATCTGCCCGATTCTGAAAGGGATGAAATCATCAAAAAAATGGCCTATTATTCGGGATTGTCTGAAAAATCCATTAGCCAGAATAACCTCGCGGTCCCCTTTGACTATTTTTGGAAGGATCTGCTGCGCGATAAAGAAGGTTATACCATAGGCCGTCTGGATTCGCGCTATAAGGGTATGGATGTTTCAGTGGCCGGTGATGAACCTGATTACAACAGCGAACTTACCTCTTGGTTACACAGCTTTACTCCTGCGATTAATTATTACATTGGTCAAGAACTCAATTTTAAGACCGATCTGGATTATGATTTGTTTGGCGATGTGCATCCCTGGGACAGAACAGATAACCATACCGGGGCAGATCTGCGTGAGGCCATGACCATGAATCCTAATTTAGACGTTATGATACAATCCGGTTATTTTGACGGTGCCTGCACCTATTTTAATGCCAAATATCTTTTGGGTCAGCTCAACATCAACGGAAAACTGGACGACCGGCTTCATTTTAAAGGCTATCGTAGTGGTCACATGATGTACCTGCGTGCGGAAGATCTCAAAACAGCCAACCAGGACCTGCGCGATTTTATAGAAAACGCCAGTAAAGGCATAGAAAATGGAGCGAAATATTAATTTTTTTAAATCATCTAATTTTCGTCAACCTTAACCTGTTTCGGGTTATATTTTTCAATTACATTCAACTTCAAAAATCAACACAAAATGATCAAAAAACTTCAGTTTTTAGTCTTTTTCCTCCTTACTGCTACCGTCGTTTATGGCCAGGATCAGGAGCAAGTAATAAAGTCTATCATGAGCGAGGCCAAAGAAAATTCGCAGCTTGAACCCCTCGCCCATGAACTTCTGGACGTCATTGGTCCACGTCTTGTAGGAACCCCGCAAATGAAAAATGCGCACGACTGGGCTGTGGCCAAATATAAAAGTTGGGACATTCCTGCCGAAAATCAAGAATGGGGTACCTGGAAAGGCTGGGAACGCGGTATCACCCACATTGATATGGTGAGCCCGCGTGTGGTTTCCCTTGAAGGGCAGCAACTCGCCTGGAGTCCGAGCACGCCAAAAAAAGGAGTTACCGCAGCGGTTATTTTACTTCCTGAAACTACAGATTCTTTGGCTTTCTCCAAAATGATTGCTTCCGTAAAAGGAAAATTTGTTATGGTTTCGCAATACCAACCCACCGGACGATCTGATGATAACTGGGAAGAATTTGCTACCGATTCTTCTTTTACCAAAATGAAGGCAGAACGTGAAAAAATCTCAGATGCCTGGGATAAACGCATTGAAAATACAGGCTACACCTCCCGTACCCTTCCTCAAGCGCTGGAAGAAGCTGGTGCGGCTGGAATTATAAGTTCGTACTGGTCGCGCGGTTTTGGCGTGAACAAAATTTTTGGCGCCAGAACGAAAGAAATACCAACCGTAGATATCTCGCTGGAAGATTATGGGATGCTTTTTCGTATGGCAGAAAACGGGGATAAACCCGAACTAAAAATAACGACAGAATCTAAAGATCTGGGTGAAGTGCCCACGTTTAACACGATTGCCCGCATCGAAGGAAGTGAAAAGCCAAACGAATATGTGATCCTTTCGGCACATTTTGACAGTTGGGATGGAGCTACAGGCGCTACAGACAATGGCACGGGAACGCTGGTTATGATGGAAGCCATGCGCATTCTTAAAAAAATATATCCCAATCCCAAACGCACCATACTTGTAGGACATTGGGGCAGCGAAGAGCAAGGACTTAACGGTTCGCGCGCTTTTGTAAAAGACCACCCAGAAATCGTGGAAAACGTTCAGGCGCTTTTCAATCAGGATAATGGTACCGGTCGCGTGGTACGTATTTCGGGCAGCGGTTTTCGGGATGCGTATGATTATATGGGCAAATGGCTGTATGCCGTTCCCGAAGAAATCACCAGCGGCATAAATACCGATTTTCCGGGCACTCCTGCGCGTGGAGGATCAGATTACGCCTCTTTTGTGGCCGCCGGAGCGCCCGCATTTAGTTTGAGTTCGCTGAGCTGGGATTATGGGACCTACACCTGGCATACCAACCGCGATACGTATGACAAAATTGTTTTTGACGATGTGCGCAATAATGTGATGCTCACCGCTATATTAGCCTACCTGGCAAGTGAAGATCCTGAAAAAACGTCTCGGGTAAAAAGTGTTTTGCCCATGAGCCGTCGGGATAATGCTCAGATGCAGTGGCCAGAAATGCGCGATGCGGAACGTAAGGGCGGTTTTGAGAAAGAGTGAAGTGAGTTTAGAGTTATGAGTTCAGAGTTATATAGTTAAACGACCGCGTCAATAAATTCTAGTAGGTGGCTGAGTGAATTCCTTGAAGCCTTTGTGGAAAGGAATTTGTATCGAAGACCCGGTAATGTAATATTTTGATCAGCTGTTCTAATTGAACCTGCAAGGTGTTGCCATAGGCCTCCTTGCAGGTTTTTTATTTCCAATGAAAAATATATAATCGAGCTATCTTTTGCTTGCATTACGCATTCAAAAAAGCTGAAACTTGAGTATAACCTAAAGTGAAAACCTCCCATTTTGACCCGATAATTGGTTAAAATGGGAGGTTTTTTATGATGTATTTAGATTCAGACCCGTCTAAAGTTGGGTGATTTCCTGAACTTGTGCCGGAGTAACGGTTAATAAACCCGGTTTTACCAAGCGTTTGATCATTGTTCGCCAGTTCTCATCTTGCTCAAAAATACGTTTAAAAATAGGTTTGGCCTCTTCGAGTTCGCCACTGTTGGCAAGTGCAATAGCCTTCCAGAAGCTCATTTCCAGATTATCTGGGAAAAGTGCTTCGGCGGCACCATATTCCTCAAGTGCTTTTTGCATATCGTTGGCTTCTACAGCAAGATCGCCCCGGTTCATATATTCATAAGCACGGGCGGTTTTTAAAAGACGTTCCAGTTCTTGCACGGGATGTGCATTATCATCAACACGTAAGTCAATTTTATGGTCTTCCCAAGAATTTTGAACCGGTTCTGCCCCCACTACAATAATGGCTGCCGATTGTCTTCCTCGGATATCTCCACCAGCTGCTTGGGCAGCTTTTAGCACCTCCATGACCCGTTCTGCGAGTGGTAAATTGTTATTAATGCGAAAGGCTTCCGCCATGGCGGGAACCACGTTATCATTAAGCATCATATTGGCTTGCACCGAAAAGTCATCTCCTATAATCTGGGCTGCCGATTCTACACATTTGGCTCCCGTATAGGCGTCGGGTTTTCCGCTGGAAGCGAGAAAGGCAACCTGCCTGTAATCGCGGCCTTCATCTTCTCCCGTCAATTTTTTCAGTGCATCAGTTGCCGACATTCCATCCTGCATCAATTGTAGTCCTTTTGGTCCGTAGGCAGGATTAATAAATGATTGTGTGGCCACCACGCCCACACCACTTGCTCCCCACGGTACCGAAGTTCCCACCGAAAACCAATGGCTCTGCACGCCCACGGCCATCTCACCGGTAACCGAATCGCGCGCCACGATAGAAAATGTATGGGCAAAGGCCTCCTGATCTGCATTGGTATGCTGGGCTTGAGCAGGGCAAGTTAAAAGTAGAAAAATGCTTAGGCAAAGTAGATATTCTTTCATAAAATTGATTTTTAACAGTAAATATAGCCTTATCAAGCCAATTATTTCATGGGAATACGCTCACGCATTTTCTCGACGATATTATAAGCTGCTGGGCAAATCTCAACGTTTTTAAGAGTGAGGTTTGTGATCTGCTGAAATTTTTTACGATCGGTATGCGGGAATTCTGCGCAGGCTTTGGGCCGCACTTCGTAGATCAAACAGTAATTATCTGATCCTAAAAATGGGCATGGAAGTTCCTGTAACACATAATCACCTTCTTCATCCACACGCAAATAGGTATCTATAAACTGGGCATCCTTCATCTTAAAATGCTTGGCAATACGGGTAATATCGCGATCTGTAAATAGCGGCCCCGTGGTTTTGCAGCAGTTGGCACATTTCAGGCAATCGGTCTGAGCAAATTCTTCGTCATGCAGATCCTGCATTTGATAATCAAGGTCTTTGGGCGGTTTTCGCTTCAGTTTTTTAAAATAGACTTTATGCTCTTTATGTTTATCTTTGGCGAGTTGTGGGAGGTTATTTATTAGATCTTCCATAAAGCAAAATTAAGCTTTTAGAATTGACTTTATGGCCGAACGAATTTATACCGAAAATGACGTTTTTGGTGCTGCCCTCCTCGATTTTTATAACGGAGATAAGGATGCCGAAATTACCGTGCACTCTTCACTTACCGAAGATGATGTGATTCCCGTACAGTATCTTTTTCGTGAATATAACGATATGCCGTTGTTAGAACAAAAAGCACTGGATAAAGCTTACGGTAAGGTTTTGGATATTGGCGCTTGCTCTGGCAGTCACGCACTGTACCTACAAGAAAAAGGAATAGATGTTACCGCTTTGGATAGTTCGCCAGGTGCGATCGCAGTAATTAAAAAACGCGGTATTAAGCAAACGGTTTGTAGTACCATACTGGATTATGAGCAGGAGGGTTTTGACACCATGCTTTTACTTATGAATGGGACCGGTATTTTTGAATCGATAGGCCACTCAGGAAAATACTTACGTCATCTGCATAAATTATTAAACCATGGAGGCCAGATTCTGGTTGATGCAACCGATATTCACTATATGTTTGAGGAAGAAGATGGAAATTATTGGGTGGATCTGAATCAAGATTATTATGGAGAGGTACGTTTTCAGCTACGCTATAAAGAAAAGAAAACAGCCTCTTTTGACTGGTTATATTTAGATTACAAGAATTTGGAACAACTCGCCTTAAACGCTGGTTTCACCGCTAAACTTCTGGAAAAAGGCCCTGAGAGCACGTATTTGGCCCAACTTGTGAAAATTTAAATCAGTTTACAGTCGCCAGTAAATAATAAGTTACCTGTAGTCCTACCACAGGGATTTTGCTTCTAAATCCAAAAAAAATTATGCGAATCGCTCTATATTGCCGTTACTATTTAAACACTAAAATAATAAAGCATGTTAAAAATTAAATCCTACCTCCTCCTTTTATTTGTTTTTGTCATATTTTCCTGTAGCAAGGATGATGACAATAGCGACCCTACTCCACCACAGATTGATAAAACGGTCAACCAGCAGACCCTAGGTTCTTCAGCACGTGATTTTTTAACGGCCGATAATTTCATAAGCATCCGTCTAGAAATAGCCTACGTACAGGGCTTTAAACCCACGCAGAGCAGTATAGATGGCCTGGTAACCTTCTTACAAAGCCGTTGCTATAAGCCTGCCAATATCAGCATTAAGGAAACTGTAGTTGCCCCTACCGGTGATAATGCAAGTCTGGATATTGATGAGATCGTGCAGATAGAAAGTGACAACCGTACCGTTTACAATACGGGTGATGAACTGGGAGTCTGGGTGTTTTTTGCAGACAATAATTCAGATAAAGATGAAGGTAACAGCGTGATTCTGGGAACCGCTTACCGAAACACTTCATGCATTATTTTTGAAAAAACAATTCAGGATATTAATAATTCACTCGTGGGTGGCGATTTATCGCGCATAGAGGGTACTTCGTTACATCATGAATTTGGTCATTTGTTTGGTCTCGTAGATCTGGGAACCCCCATGCTTGTAGATCACCAGGATACAACAGCGGCCGACGATGGAACCTCTACACCAAACAGGCACTGTAATGTAGAAGGATGCCTCATGTATTTCCAGACCGTGACCAATGTGTTCTCTATGGCCATGGGTAATGGTAGCGTGGCTGAGTTTGATGAACTTTGTCTTGCAGATCTTAAAGCAAACGGCGGAAAATAGTTCTTTTTTACCCGTTTTTGGCCAAAAAAACCTGATTTTAGGCCACTTATAATATAAAAAAGCGCCATTCTAAAATAGGATGGCGCTTTCTTTTTAAAGAGTTTGATGTCTTTTCTTAATCCAGAACCATAGAAGTCTCTGCAATTACATTGGCACCATCATAAATATAGATTTTATAGGTTCCCTCTGCAAAACCTTCTTCATTTGGCGGAATGTTTTCACAGATATCCAAAGCCGTATTTTCATAATAGAATTTAGAAACAGCACTATAAGTAATGCTAGTGCTATCATTGACCTGTAGGGTTTTGTTTTCACCCAGCACCATATCTTTAGGATCAAGAACTTTTACATAAAGTAATTTATCTCCAGCTTCGGCTATTCTGTTCTGCGGTACGGTATAGCAAGCTCTGATCTGGTCAACACGGCGATTGTTATCGTTTTCCTTAAGTTTGCCCGAGTTGCGCACGATCACACCGGTACCTCTAAGTTTATTTGCAGCAAGACTGGCACCTAAAGCCACTTTTTCCTCCAGATCATCCCTTTCATTGCTCAGACTGTCACGCTTCATTTGAGAGACTTCCAGTTCATAACGCGTACTATCCACTTGCATAGTAAGCATTTTGTTCATCCCTTTTAACGAGTCATTCTGTGTAAAAAGAAAATCGCGTTCCTTCTGTAATTTAAATACCTCGTTTCGGTATTTGCGCAACGTGGTAATATCTGCTTCCTGTGTCTCCACACTGTCAATCAGAATCTGAATACGGTCACGAGCTTCATTGAGCTCAGTATCTTTAAGGTTGTTCTCTTTAATAACCGTGTCATACTTACCTACCATTTGTTTAAGGTCTGTGAGTACGATTTCCTTTTCTTTGGTAAGTTCAGATTTTGTGTTTTTTTCCTGGTTGTAGAGTTTGACTGCAAAAGCACCTGCCACGACCAATAAAACGGCTAGAATTCCAGTAATGATCTTTAGACCGCTATTTTTATTCTCGTTTTCCATTGTTGTTTGATTTGATAGTTTATAGGCCCTCGCCCTTTTTGATTAATGTACGTTTTTTTATCGTGCTAAAAGTGTATAACTATTTTGAACCAACGAAATAATTTTATCAAATTTAACTTTTATCCATTATGCTGAAGCAACAAATATAATGTTTAAATCACTGTCAAACAAAGCATAAGAACGTATACAGCATTATTTAAGTATATCAATATGTTTTGTTTCTGAATAAAAGTATATAATTCGATGACCTGCGGTTTTAACCGATGTATTTGCCTATTTGGTCATAATAATTTTCTCTCACATAAAAAAGATAACATCCATAGGTGTTTTTTGCTTTTAAAGCGAAAAGCTTAGCTTTGCCCAACGATCAAAAATCGAAGCATGCCTAAAAAATACCGCAATACGTTATATCTTTTCTTAGCTCTTGCCGTCATTGCACTCGCAATTTGGCCTTTTGAGGCCTATTTTGCCAAAGGCTTACTTATTGGCTTGGGCATCGCTGCTCTTATTTATATATTTCGAGAATTCTTGCCCAAAAGACAATAAGCCCATTTAAAGTACAAAATCAATTGAAAATGTACTAAAAATAGGCTTAATGGACTTAAAATTGACTTTTAATATACGGTCAATTCAACCTTAGCGAACCATCTTTTTGTATTTAATACGTTTTGGCATTATATCGCCACCTAAACGTTTTTTCTTATTTTCCTCATAATCAGAGAAGCCACCCTCAAAGAAATATACCTCCGAGTTGCCCTCAAAAGCGAGAATGTGGGTACAGATCCGGTCTAAAAACCAGCGGTCGTGAGAGATCACCACGGCACACCCAGCAAAATTCTCCAGTCCTTCTTCCAGTGCTCGGAGGGTGTTTACGTCAAGATCATTAGTAGGTTCATCCAGTAACAAGACGTTGCCCTCTTCCTTAAGCGTCATCGCGAGGTGCAGACGGTTACGCTCGCCACCGGAAAGTTTATCCACCTTTTTGTTCTGTTCGCTTCCGCTAAAATTAAAACGGCTCAGATACGCCCTGCTGTTTACCTCACGACCACCCATCAGTACAAGATCCTGACCGTCGCTAAAGTTTTCCCAGATACTCTTTTCGGGATCAATATTGCTGTGTGCCTGATCTACATAGGCAATTTTTGCGGTCTCCCCTACTTTAAAATTACCGGCATCAGGTTCTACCTCGCCCATAATCATTTTAAAAATAGTGGTTTTACCCGCACCGTTTGGCCCTATAACGCCTACGATACCTGCCTGTGGAAGTTTAAAATCAAGATTTTCATACAGTAGTTTATCACCAAAGGCTTTGCTCACTCCGGTGGCATCAATCACATTGGTACCCAACCGTGGGCCATTGGGAATGTAGATTTCCAATTTATCATCAGTCTGCTTTTGATCCTGACTCATCAACTTATCGTAGTTGTTGAGACGGGCTTTTTGTTTGGCCTGTCTTCCTTTTGGCGCCATACGTACCCATTCCAGTTCGCGCTCCAGCGTTTTTTGACGTTTGCTGGCCTGTTTTTGTTCCTGCGCTAGGCGTTTTGATTTCTGATCCAGCCACGTGGAATAATTGCCCTTCCAGGGAATACCTTCTCCCCGGTCCAGTTCAAGAATCCATCCGGCCACGTTATCCAGAAAATACCGGTCGTGGGTCACGGCGATCACGGTTCCTTTATATTGACCGAGATGATGCTCCAGCCAGTGTACACTTTCG
>DRGP01000157.1 GCA_011050015.1 Leeuwenhoekiella sp.
AAAAAAACCCAGGTTTGTTTAGACTTTATAAAGTTCATTTTCCCATACCTAATAATATTTTTCAACATTTCCTCCAGAGGGTCATTTTAGGATTTCAGTCCTTCGATTTTAATACCGAGTTGGAACCAGGTGAAAGATATTTACAAGTAAAAAAAATTATATACTCATATCACCCTTGGTTAATTGATTTAACTGGTTCTTTTTAAATACCAGGGTTCTATGTGGAAAAGGAATTTCTATTCCTTCTTTATCAAAACGCTTTTTAATGCTTTCATTAAGTTCGCATTTCATTACAAAAGCTGAAGTATAATTTAAGGCCCAGGCCCAAGCACGAATGGTAACCGAAGAATCTCCCAGATTGATCACCCTCACTAGGACCAATGGAACCCCATTATTAATATCCTTATAAGAGCGGTTGTCTAAAATAGTGGGATGGGCCTCACATTCTTCTCTCATTATATGTTTCGCAAGATCTATATCGCTATCATAAGAAATCCCAATCTCTATCCACTGACAAATTTTCTTTTCATCCAGATCGTAGTTGGTCACCTTCTCTTTATTGATAATCGCATTGGGGATTACGATCATTTTGTTCTCAAAATTTTTAATGATCGTGTGCCTAAGCGTAATATCTGTAACTGTACCTACTAAGCTAAGGATTCTGTAATTTTAACCGTATCCCCTACCCTAAAAGGCTTAAAAGAAATTATAAATACACCCCCTATGAGATTCGCCAGGGCCTCTTGAGAAGCGACCCCAATTACAACGGCCAAAATCCCAGCACCTCCCAGCGCAGTTTGCGCGATGCCCCTTAAAGGTGGAAAGGCCAACGTAGCCAGTATAGCACCCAAAAAGTAAACACCAAAAACACTTAAATACCGTAAAAACTTATAGCTTGTAGGGTCACCTTCTTCAGCAATGGTCTTTCTGATTGATCGGGAGAAAAGAGTTTCTACACTACTTGCGGCAATAATGGTAAAAACCAACACAAAACCTACATAGACTATAAGTTCAATGTTTTTAACGGCAATCCTATACTTATCTTCAGGGATGAATATTAAACTCAATGCAGCCAGGCCAAGTACAATCCACAAAGTGTTGAGTATCCTCTTAATCAGGTTGAGCGTCGCAGGCTCCTCATTGGGAAATCTTTTCATTGCCTTCTTTACCAACCAGGCATTTAGAAATTTAGTTAGCGCCGTTAGAAATATGACTAGGCCTATAACTATAAAACGTATATAATTGAATTATGATATGTATTCCAGAATTCAGCCATAAAAAACATTTTATTAGAGGGGTTTATAGTCTAAGCATTTCCAAAAGTAGTTCGACAGGGAAACATATGTCCAAAATGCGTTCAGTTTGCAAATGTACTACTTGCTAAAATAATCTACATCGTACTTTGAATTTGGATAGGGCATAAAATTTCATTCTATAATCCAAAATTTTCATTAGCGTTTTTGCCCATTTCAGTAAGTCAAAAAGATCATACAAGTTGGTTAAGATGAACTTTAATGAATACTGAATTCCGTTTTTTCTAAATTAACTATTCCCCCTGTTTAGGTTAAGCTAAAGGTCTTAATTCAGAAATCATGATTTAATAGGAATGAATAAAATACACAACTCCAACAACCTAAAATTTATTTTTTATATTCTATATTTTTTCAACAAATAGATTACATTTGTCGAATATTAGACACTATAACAATATTTGTCGAATGAAAAATGATTTAGTTAGGGATCATATTATCCTTTCATCCATAAAAGTATTTAAAGAATTGGGATATGAAAAAGTCACTATGAATGACATTGCCCGCGCCTCAGATAAGGTAAGAAGTACCCTATATTATTATTTTAGTAACAAGCAGGAAGTTTTTGAACAAGTGGCGGAAGTAGAATACCTATCTATAATAGATCCTGCGAGAAAAATGATCGGCCCGAGCCGGAGCATTGAAGAAAACCTTACAAACTACAATAAGGGCAAACTATCCAGCTTAATAAGTAAAACAAAGGAATATACCTATTTAGTAGAAGACATCAGACAAGATTTAAACCTTTCCCATTCCCTGTTTATGAAATTAAGGCATATAGAAACAGAAATTTTTCACAACATAATCAACTGGGGGTTGGAAAACAAAGAAATCGCTCCAATTGAGCCAGAGAACATTCAATTTTTAGCCATGACAATGGTGACTGCCTACAACAGTTTGGAAAAAGAAATACTGCTTTATGGAACCATTGATGATATGTTAATTAGGCTTAAGTGGCTGGTAAATACTCTTATAAAAGGTTTAAAATATGACAACTAAAATAAATCCTCAACATTTAAAATTAGAACAAATGCGCCCGTTGTACCCCATTATTTTGACTTGCACCATTATGGCACTCCTTCAAAGCTGTAAAACAGAGCATAAAGAACATGAAGTTCAACCTATTGAGGTCAGAACGTTGGTTCTAGGTAGCCAGCCTTCAAAAGATACCGAGAATACCTTTTCTGCCACGGGTAGGATGGCGGCGGACAAAAGTGTAAAGCCCAGTTTTCAGGTATCTGGAACTATTGAACAATTTCCGGTAAGCATGGGCGATTTTGTAAAAGAGGGAAGCCTTATTGCCAGGATAACTGCCACAACCTATAAAAAACAGTACGAAACCCGAAAAGCACAGGCAGAGATGGCGCAGGATACGTATGCGAGGGTACAGGAGGTTTATGAAAAAGGCAGTATCGCGGAAGTAAGGATGGTAGAGGCTCGCTCAAATTATAAACAGGCTCGGGCAGATGCAGAAGCCAGTTATCAAAATGTAAAGCATACCATGATCACCGCCCCCTTTGATGGTTATGTAGGAAAAAAAATGATGGAGGCCGGGGACTTGGCCTCACCAGGGCAACCTATTGTCCAATTTTTTGACATCGATAGGTTAAAAGCCATTATTCCAATTCCGGATGAGGATGTAAACCAATACAAAACCGGCGATAGGGCCATTGTAAAAGTTGATGTGCTGGATAAAGAATATGAAGGTGAAATAACCGAAATATCCATACAGGCAGACACCTCAAACCCTTCTTATACTGCAAAAATAAGCATCCCTAACCCTGAGAGGGAGGTAAAACCCGGAATGGCGTGCACCGTTTCCATACCAGAAGAGCAAAAAACCGCTCAAGGTGGCCTGGCTGCGATCATAATACCGGTAGAAACCGTATCGGTGACCGAAGAGGGTCAAAATTTTGTATACCTCGTAAATTCTCAAAACAGGGCAGAAAGACGTATGGTCAAAACAGGTGCGTTATATAATAATGACATCTCCATAACCCAAGGCCTGCAAAAGGGGGACCGGGTGATAACCTCGGGCTATCATAAACTTACCGAAAATACCCCGGTCACCGTTACTAACGAAAATTAAGTTTCTTATTTTATGAAAAAACAAGTTTCAATGATCGAATGGGCCATTAAGAACAAAGCCTTTCCATTGGCAATGGTTTTTGTTTTCGTGGTGGTGGGCCTATTGGGGCTGTTCAATATGTCCCGCAATGAATTTCCTGAGTTTACCGTTAAACAGGGGCTTGTAATAGGTCTTTACCCCGGTGCCGATTCTAAAGAGGTTGAGGAGCAGCTTACCAGTAAGGTTGAGGGCTTTTTATTTGGATATAATGAAGTGGACAAAGAAAAAACCTATTCCTATTCCCGGGATGGAGAAATGTATGTTTATGTAGAAGTCTCCAGTAACGTGGGGAGGAATGAGACCGTGCAATTTTGGAACAAGCTTAAAAATGACATGCTCATATTTCAGCAACAAAATGTTCCTCCAGGGGTGAAGGGTATCGTGGTGAACAGTGATTTTGGAAATACCGCTGCCATGATCCTCTCAATAGAGTCCAAAACCAGGCCCTATAAAGATTTACAGCAACATGTAGAGGAAATAGAAGACCGGCTCCGTCAGGTCGAGGGTATGGCAAAAATAAGCCATTCCGGAGGGCTTACGCAGCAAATTGCAGTCTATGTAGATCAAAACAAACTGGCACAATATGGTATAAGCCCGGGCAATCTAATGGAAAGTTTGCAATCGCAAGGTACCATAAGGTCAAGCGGGACTTTAAAATCCCCAACATTCAACAGGCCCGTACATATGGATGTATTCCTGAAAAATGTTACGGACATCGCCCAGCATATCGTAAGCACGGATGAAAACGGCGGTTCCATCCGTATAAAGGACATTGCCGAGATAAAAAAGGAATACGAAGATCCCGATTCTTATATTACCACCAATGGCACCAAGGCCATGATCATAACCTTAGAGATGACCTCTGGTGACAACATTGTGCAATTTGGGGACCGTATAGATGAACAGCTCAATGGTATCAAAACGCAGCTTCCCAGCGATATTCAATTAAGAAAAATTGCCAACCAGCCCGAGGTTGTAAACCATTCCATAAGCCATTTTTTAAAAGAATTCGGTTTTGCGCTCCTGGGGGTGATCATTGTAACCCTCTTCCTACTGCCGTTTCGGGTAGCAGCAGTTGCAGCGGCCACTATCCCCATCACCATCCTGTCCACACTTGGCCTTATGTACATGCTGGGGATGGAACTCAATATTGTGACCCTGGCAGCATTGATCGTTGTGCTGGGTATTGTGGTTGATGACCCCATTGTTGTGATAGATAACCACGTGGAAAAACTGGACGAGGGTGAATCGGTCTGGAAAGCGGCCGTAAACAGTGCCAAAGAACTTTTCCCCTCTGTATTTACCGCAACCCTTGCCATTTCCGCCACGTTCTTGCCACTGGTATTTTTTATGACAGGAACAGCCAAGGATTTTCTAAGTACGTTCCCCTACACCATCATGATTGCACTGTTCCTTTCGCTTGCCATTTCTGTACTGCTCGTACCATTTTTCAATACGTTATTCCTTAAAAAGGGATTGCACAGGGATAAAGAACCTGAGGATGGAAAAAAGAAAAAATCCATACTGGACCGCTTACAGGGCTTTTTTGACAAAAGTGTAGAAACCGCCATGAAGCATTATAAACTCACTGTGGGGGTAGGTATACTATCTATTGTTGTGGGAATGTTCCTTTTCTCCAACCTCTCGCAGGAACTGTTTCCGATAATTGAGAGAAATCAATTTGCGGTGGAAATCTACCTTTCTAAAAACAGCAGTCTCAAAGAGACTGAAAAAGTGGTAAAGGATTTTGAAAAAATATTGGCAAAAGACGAACGGGTCGAGGATTATACCAGCTTTATTGGCGAGAGTTCCCCACGTTTTCATATGGTATATGCCCCTAACCTCCCAGCCAAAAACTATGCGCAGATCTTGGTTACCACCACCTCGGACGGCGCTACGGAAGAGGCGCTTAAAGCTTATGATAAAAAATATACAGAAATGTTCCCCAATGCCTATTTAAGGATGAAACAGCTCAATATGGTAGCCACGCCCGCCCAGGTGGAAGTTCGGCTCTTTGGCGATGATATTTCAGCATTGAAAAAATACGGGGACCAGATCATAAGCCTTGCACGGGAAACGCCACAGACCATCTGGTCCAGGACCAATTACGGGGAAATGCAGCAGGCCATCGCTATTGATGTAAACCAAGAGGAGGCCTCCCGTTTTGGATTGTCAGGGGAAGATGTCGCAAACGCCCTGGCAATTAATATGGAAGGGCTGAATGCCACCCAAGTTTGGGACGGAGATTATGCCATTAACGTAAAGATAAAATCTAAGGACCATAAAGATCAAAAGGTTTCTACATTAAGGCAGCTATCGATCATCTCGCCAGAAACGGGCAAAGACGTCTCGTTACGCCAAGTGGCCGACATAACCCCCTCCTGGGAGCAGGAACAGATCGTAAGGCGTAACGGTATGCGCTGTCTGACCGTGCGTGTGGATATAGAAAAAGGGGCCGTGGCAAATGAAGTACTGAACAATATCCGCCTTAAAATCGATGACCTGGCAATCCCCGAATCCATTACCATAGATTATGGAGGGGAATATGAATTGGCCCAAGAAAACCTGTTACCAATGGGCATCTCTTTATTAATTAGCATTGCTATCATTTTCCTGATCCTACTCTGGCATTTTAAAGCTTTTAAACAAGCCCTATTAAGCTTTATCACCATGCCATTAAGCATCTTTGGCGCTGCATTAGGTTTAATATTAATGCAGTATCCTTTTGGGTTCACGTCTTTTCTGGGGCTTTTGGCCCTCTGTGGTATAGTGGTCAGGAATGGTATTATTCTAATAGATTTTGCCAATGAGTTGCGGTGGTACCACGACTATTCCGTATATAAAGCTGCCATTCATGCTGCCCAACGGAGAATGAGGCCAATTTTCCTAACTTCTTCCGCTGCCGCCGTTGGGGTCACCCCAATGATCATAAGCAGATCCTCTTTATGGGGGCCATTAGGTACGGTAATCGCATTTGGTTTAATGTTGTCCATGGTTCTTACCCTATTTGTTTTACCGGTATTATACTGGTTGTTCTTCAAGAACGAAAAAAAAGAAGATGAAGAAATACCAGAAACTAATAAAAATGTTTAATAATAGTATGAAAAACATGCAACTTAACAACAGTACACTGGTCATAACCTGGTGCATTTTAGGTTTTTTGTCATGCGGAAACTTATTTGCACAACAAAAACTCAATTTGAAGGAGCTTAAGGAAGCCGCCCTGTCCTATAGCAATGATATTAAAAATGGAAAGATAAGGATCGAACAGGCCGAAGCGGCAAAACGTGAAGCCATAGCCAATTATTTTCCCCAAATAAGTGCTACGGGAATTGGAATTTATGGTTTTGACGATATTATAACCCCCATACCCGATGTGCTACCAAAGGGTATCGATAATTTTTACCAGGCCGGTGCCATGGCCACGGAAGTCCTTTATTCCGGTGGCAAAATCAGGAATTCAAGCAATTTGGCCAGCCTTCAGGCAGAAATTAGGACCATACAGGCCGAGCAGGCCATAGATTCCGTGATCTTAAACACAGAACAAAAGTACTGGGAACTGGTTCAAGCACAAGAACAGCTCATATCCATAGAGGCAAGCAAAACGTATCTGGATGAATTATTAAAACAGCAACAGGACCTGTTAGCGGCCGGGCTCATTGCCAAAAATCAATTGCTCAAGGTCAGGGTAAACCGGAGCCAGGTACTCTTACAACAGAGCAAGTTGGGCAATCAACGCAAACTGGCGCTGCTTGATCTTGGCCTATATGTAGGAAAAGTTTATGATACTACCGCTGTGGCAGCAGAAACCATACAACAAATAACCCCTCTCAACCTTAAATATGCCGAGCCAGACCTGGATTTGAAAAATAACAATTATTATAAACTGCTTGAAAAATCCATTACAGCATCACAACTACAGTCTAAAAGTACCAGGGCAGACTTGCTCCCCCAGGTTTCAGTCGGGGTCAACGCAGGTTATTTTGGGTCGTTCAACAATGTCTTTGAAAGCACCTTCTCCCCTATTGCATTCGGTATAGTGAGCATACCGATATCCGATTGGTGGGGGGCCGGCCGCCAAAAGGTAAAGCAAAGGGAACTGGATGAACAGATCGCGCAAAACAATTTTGAAGATAACAAGGACGAGCTTACAATAGGCATCCTTAAATCCTGGTATAGCCTTATGGATGCCGATAAGCAGATTGATTATGCTGAGGAAAACAGGGCTTATGCCGAGGAAAACCTAAAAGTACAACGCGATAATTATAACAGTGGTCTCAACAATCTTGCCGATCTGTTGGATGCCCAACAACAGAAAGAAATGGCAGAAACGGAATATGTCGATGCTTATGCCAACTATAGAATAGCGGAATCCAGGTATATATTCATTATCGACAGTTTAAAAGATTAGCAAAGAGTCAATGTTTGATCCTTTTTCCATATAATACATATAAATATGAATACTTAAAAAGATGTCCATCCTGAGCCTTGCCTACCGATATCCCATTTTAAGACTGTTTTTTAGGCAGGTACTATTTTGGCTGATAGCCTATGGGG
>DRGP01000158.1 GCA_011050015.1 Leeuwenhoekiella sp.
AGCAGTTTGGCTTGCCTGCTTAGATGAACAAGGCCCAACAGGTGGTTTCTTTTCGCATAAAAAAGTAAATCCTTGGTAAGTAAAAAAAGTCATCAGGTTTTTCGGAATTCGATTAAATTCTATTGAATAATGGTATAAAACGGTATTTAAATTCTTCAACGATTAAAATTACAAACAAAAAATATAAAACAATGGTATTTAAGCTGTTGAGAGCTCGGTGTGAAAAGTTCAGAATGATTTCGGAACGATTGGTTTTTTATTTACCTTTGTCCTATGGCAAGAACAAAAGAATTTGATTTTGATGATAAGCTTAAAGTAGCTAGAGATCTATTTTGGGAGCAAGGCTACCACACAACCTCTTTAAATGATCTTGTTCAAAAACTTCAATTGAACAGGAGCAGTATCTATGAAAGTTATGGATCTAAGCACAATTTATTTATACTGTGTTTAAAAGATTATATTTCATTAAAAGAGAAATCCTACTTAAAATCGGCTGCGAAAAGTACATCCCCCATAAAAGCAGTAGAAACTATAATCCGTGATATCGTAGATACCATTCTTTCAGATACTAGAACGTGTTTGGCGGTAAATTCGACTTTTGAATTAGGAAGAATAGATCAAGATGCAGCTAAATTACTAGAATACCAGGCTGAAAAATCAGTAAAATTATTTAAGGACCTGTTGATAAAAGCTCAAAAAAAGGATGAGATAGCTCAAAATAGAGATCCTGAAATTTTGGCTTATTTTATAGTATCTAATTTTGCTTCTTTATGGAATGCGGAAATCTTATTTTCAGATAAAAAACGGCTAAAACAACTAACTGATTTTTTAATCAATAGCATCATCAACTAAAAAAATTTACCTAATTCTGGAACGATTGGTTTAATATTTATAAAATTATCTTATAATGAGGAAAAATAAAATTGCTTGGGCAGGAGCTTTAGCTTTAATAGGCATAATTACGACCGAGTTCGGGATTATAGGAATACTGGATGATCTTGCCAAATACTATCATATAAGCATTGATACAGCCGGATATTTGCTAAGCGGATTTGCAATGATTGTGGCATTAGCCGGTCCAATTGTAACCTTATACACCGGAAAATTTAACAGGAAGGTTTTAATGATCCTAGGACTGTTATTGTTTTTAACAACCGCTGTAGTCTCCTTTTTTTCGCCACCTTTCTGGGTATTATTACTGGTGCGCTTTCTGCCGGCATTTTTGCACCCTACATTGATTTCTATTGCAGTATATGCCGCCACTTCTAATGCAGCCCCAAAATATCAGCATCAAATGATGTCTATTGTAATTGGCGGTATAGCCATAGCTACTGTAACCACAATTCCACTAACGACCTATATTTCCGGATTGGTTAACAGTTGGCAGGCCTCTTTTGTTTTGCAAGCTATTGTTACTATAACTGCGCTATTGGGAATTATATTTATCTACCCTTCTATGCCAGCAAAGGAATCAAAAAGCATAGGCAACCAACTAAAAATTTTTAAAAATCCAGTATTTATATGGAGTTCATTTACTTTCTTTTTTATGAATGCCTCTATGTTTGCCACATACGGATACTTTGCTAATTATATGAAGGAAGCCTTAAACTACGATACAGAAACAACAGGTATTTTGCTATTCATTTTCGGGATTACAGGTGTTATAGGAAATTTTTTAACTGGAAAATTATTAAGCAAGAACGTAACCAATACAACTGCTTTCTTTCTTATAGGCTTACTACTCATATCTTTTTTACTAGTTTTCTTGCCTTATCAGCATTCTCTGGTTTTAGTCTATACCACTATTGTGTTGTGGGGCTTTTTTCATACGCCGGGCTTCGTTAATGGTCAAGCTTATATGATTGAAGCCGCTCCGGAATCACAAGAATTTGCAAATAGCTTGTCCATATCTTTTGGAAACTTAGGGATATCAATAGGAACCTATATTTCTGGATTGGTTATCACATTAAATGGTGTAAATACTAGTCCTTGGGTTATGTTGGGCTTCGGTATGGGAGCTGTGTTTTGTATGATTTTTAGAGAAAAAACAAGAAATAATACAGGTCTAAAACGGGTAAACAATTATTCAGATCTAAAGTCAACGATTTCATTTTGACTACAAAAATAGTCTATTCGGCTACATTTGTTTGCTAACAACTTTGCAACTTTGTATCAAACAAAAACAGGTTCATTATGAAAATTGTCACCACAGGATCATTAGGCAATATTGGAAAACCACTCACTAAAATATTGGTGGAGCAGGGTCACATGGTAACCGTAATCAGCAGTAGTCAAAAACGCCAAAAACAAATTGAGAGCATCGGGGCAAAAGCGGCAATAGGCAGCGTCCAAAATGAAGATTTCCTCACCGATTCCTTTACGGGGGCAGACGCCGTATATTGTATGGTTCCGCCCGATTATGAAGGTAAATCAGATATTATTTCTTATTACGAGAAAATAGGGGAAAATTACGCTGAGGCCATTCGGAAATCGGTCGTTAAGCGTGTGGTCGATCTCAGCAGTTTTGGCGCACACCTTTCAGAAGGCACGGGCATCATCGTAGGCGTTCACCGCGTGGAAAATATTTTAAATAAAATATCAGATATCAAGCTGACCCACATAAGGCCCACCTCATTTTATTACAATTTATACGGATTTATAGGAAGTATTAAAGTAACGGGGAAAATTATGGCCAATTACGGCGAAGAAAAAGTCCCGATGGTTTCCACAGAAGATATTGCCCAGGCCATCGCCGAAGAACTCACAAAAACCGAAAATACTAAAAAAGTACACTATGTCTGTAGTGATGAACGCACTGGACCGGAAACCGCCGGTATTCTTGGTGAAGCCATCGGAAAACCCGATCTTCAATGGCAAGTGATTACTGATAAGGAAATGGAAAATGCGCTTCAACACGCTGGTCTTGATAAGGAACTATCGGCTAAATTAACCGAATTGTACGCCAGCATCCGCACTGGGAAATTAGCTGAAGAATATAATAATCATAAACTAGATTTGAGCGGAAAAGTAAAGCTGGAAGAATTTGCCCAAAAATTTGCCAATGCCTATGCGCAAAAAGCACAAAGTTAAGACTGAAGAAATGAAAACCATATTAATTACAGGGGCCAACAAGGGTATTGGCTTTGCCGCGGCCAAGCAATTGGCCCAACTCGGGCATCAAATTTATCTGGGAACCCGGAATGTTAAGAAGAGAAACAAGGCGATAGATAGTTTGAATAACGAAGGAATTTTCAATGTTGAAATGATTCAAATGGACATCACCGATGTAAATTCAATTGCAAAGGCCAAAAAAGAACTGAAAAATAAAATTGAAGTCTCGATGTGTTGATCAATAATGCCGGGATTTCTGGAAGCTATCCCCAACAGCTTTCTTCAGTGCATTTGAAAATATTCGCAATGTATTTGACACTAATTTTTTTGGTTCAATTGAAGTATCACAGCAATTTATGGGATTATTAAAAAGATCTAATGCCCCGACCATCATCAATGTTTCCAGTACGTTGGGCTCTCTGACACTTCAAGGCAATCCGGGACACAATCCAAATTGGGATAAGTTAACTGTTTACAGCTGTTCAAAAACCGCACTGAATGCCTTTACCGTGATGCTTTCAAATGAATTGAAAAACACTAATTTCAGGATAAATTCTGTTTCGCCGGGTTATACCGCAACCGACCTGAATCAATTTAAAGGTGTGCAGCATCCGGATGAAGCCGCAAAAATTATTGTAAAGTTTGCAGTCGTAGATGATGACAGAACGGGAAATTTTTTCAATGAAAAGGAAGAGGAAGTGCCTTGGTAAAGAAAATTTTCAATAGGTTGTCAATAAAAAGCTATGGACAAAAACAAAATTCAAACTATTAAATCCATCAGCGAATTTCATCGCTTAAGGGGATTGCCGCCACCCGAGCATCCGCTTATCAGTGTGATTGATTATGCTGCTATGGATTTCACCGAAAACTATAACGGTATCAATTGGGTGCTCGGTTTTTATTCCATTGCTTTAAAACGGAATGTCAACCTCAAGTTAACATACGGCCAACAATCCTACGATTTTGACGACGGCGTAATGTATTTTCTTTCGCCCGGTCAAGTATTAAACGTTGAAATAGGCCCTGGTACTAGTATTGACCCTTCAGGCTGGATTTTGCTTATCCATCCTGATTTTCTCTGGGACACTGCTTTAACCAAAAGTATTAAACATTACGAATATTTTGATTATTCGGTGAACGAAGCCTTGTTTCTTTCGCCAAAAGAAGAAACTATAATGAACGGGATTATTCAAAATATTCAAACAGAATATAATTCCAATATTGATAAATTTAGCAAGCAAATCATTATTTCACAAATGGAAACCTTGCTCAATTATTCCGATAGGTTTTACAATCGACAGTTCATCACAAGGGAGAAATCCAATCATCAAATTTTGGGACGATTAGAAAAATTATTGACGGATTATTTCAATAGTGAAGACTTATTTTCAAAAGGTTTGCCAACAGTCCATTCCGTTGCAGCACAACTGAACGTTTCGCCAAGCTATTTGGGCAGTTTACTTCGGTTATTGACCAATCAAAGTACGCAGCAGCACATCCACAATAAACTATTGGAAAAAGCGAAAGAAAAATTATCTACAACCGAATTATCCGTTAGCGAAATTGCTTACGAATTAGGTTTTGAACATTCACAATCGTTCAGCAAATTATTTAAAAGCAAGACCCATCAATCGCCTTTGAAGTTTAGACATTCTTTTAACTGACAAAAAACAGGCGAACCATTACAAATAACCCTACACAACCGTACAGATTACCTTTTAGGAAAAAATTTACGTTAGGTGATCATTTAGATTTATCGTCACAGCAAATAGAGACATCTTCCATTTCTTTATTCTTGTCAAGTTTCAATTTTATACAATTCAACTTATTTGTAATCAGCTTCTTCGTGTATGGGAACTATTTCATATTTTAAATTCCATTCTTTTATGTTTTCTAAAATTGGCAAAAAAGCTAGCCCTTTTTCAGCCAACTTATATTCTACCCTTGGCGGTATTTCCTTATAGGCCAATCTTTCCAATAGCCCATCTTCTTCCAACTCTCTTAACTGTTCGGTCAATACTTTCCTTGAAATGTGCGGTATTATGGCAGCTAATTGACCAAAACGAATGCTACGGATGCCAATCACATTTATTATAATTGGTTTCCATTTATTACCAATCGTGCCAATAGCCCTCGTGAACGGGCAGTTTGAATTGCAAAACTTTTCGTCTCTCATATTTTTAAAAAATTTGTAGTTACCCGTTGGTAACCAGAATAAACTATAATGGTTACAAATGTACACTAATGATAGTATCTTTGCGAAACAAATTTAAAACAAATTAAAAATGAGTAGATTAAAAAACAAAGTAGCAGTGATTACAGGTGGTAATAGCGGTATTGGATTTGGCATTGCCCAAGAATTTAAAAATGAAGGTGCCAAGGGGGTTATTGTTGGCAGAAACCAAAAAACTTTAGATAGTGCTGTGGCGCAACTCGGCGATAACTTTATAGGCATAAATGCAGATGTAACGAACGTCTCCGACCTAGAAAGAGTATTTAAGGAAACCTCTGAAAATTTTGGTAAAATAGATGTGATCGTGGCCAATGCTGGTGCCGGAACAGTGGGTACTGTGGCAGATCTTGGCGAGGCTGACTATGACAAGGCAATGGATTTGAACCTAAAGAGTGTTTATTTCACTGTAAACAAGGCGCTTCCTCATATGAATGATAACAGTTCTATTATTCTTATCGGGTCAAATGCAGCACATCGGGCATATCCGTCGTTTGGGCTTTATGGTGCTGCAAAAGCAGCTGTAATCTTTTTGGCAAAAGCATTTTCAAACGACCTTTTAGGCAGAAAGATTAGAGCAAATGTAATAACACCAGGAACAACAGATACACCAGCATTTGAGAAGTTTGTTCCCGCAGAACAAATGGAAGGTGTGAAAAAACACTTTGCAAGTCAAATGCCGATAGGCAGGATCGGACAACCATCTGACATTGGTAAAACAGCGGTATTCCTGGCCTCAGATGATTCTTCTTTTATGATTGGTGCTGAACTTATTGTTGATGGTGGTATGACCTATTTGGCCAAGTAATTTTCTATAAGTCTGGCACAAGTATAAACTCGTGCCATTAAATAATTTAAAATAATTTTCAAAATGAGTGAATTTAAAAATAAAGTAGAAACCTATTCAATAATAGGCTTCGGCAATATAGGACAAGCCTTGGCTAAAGCGTTTGCACGCAAGGGTATTGAAGTATCCGTAGCAACCACGCGCGACCCGGAAAGCTTTGCATCCGCCGCGGCCGCCATTGGACCCACGATCATTCCCAAAACATTAGCGGAAGCGGTCAAGGCAGACATCATCTTTTTGGCGGTTCGTTTCGAGTCGCACCCAGATGTCGCGAAGGCGTTACCCAACTGGAAGGGGAAGACCATAGTAGATGTG
>DRGP01000159.1 GCA_011050015.1 Leeuwenhoekiella sp.
CCATAAAATTGATGGTAAATATCTTCAGAATTACTTAGATGAATTTTGTTATAAGCTCAACCGAAGATATTTCGGTAAGGGACTCTTTGATAGGCTAGTAGTTGCAGTAACTCATCAGTACTGGTGCAAAAGCGTTTAATCAATTCCTTATTAAACCTAACTAAATCAAATTGTTATTCTTCATCAAAAAATCATTCAAATAAAGAAAGATCAATAGCTTTACCTATCATTTGATATCCAAGTTCATTGGGATGAAGGTAATCTCCGGATTGCGCCTTAGGTAAAATTGTCAAAGGTTCTTCAGGATTTCGTAATGTTTTATCAAAATCAATTACGGCATCAAAATGTCCACGGGTACGTATCCAATTATTTACAATCTGCCGGGCATCTTCACGATAGTCTTTGTAATAAAATGACTTTTTTATTGGAGTAATCGTACCCCCGTAAACTTTAATGTCGTGCGCATGTGCTTTATCAATCATTTTTTCGTAACCTTCAATAATATTTTTAGCAACGCTATCTGCAGCAATACTGTCCTGTGTTTTTCCCAAATCATTTACACCTTCCATAATGATTAACCAGCGTACTCCTTTTTGTTTTAAAATATCACGATCAAAACGATCGAGGGCTGTAGGTCCCAAACCTCCTTTTAGTACGCAATTACCACCAATACCCATATTGAGTACTCCTATTTTTTTTGTTTTGGGATTTTTTAGGAGTTCCTTCGCTAAAATATCAGGCCATCTGTTTTGTTTATTGGTACCCGATCCTCTACCATCTGTAATTGAGTTTCCAAGAATAGCAATAGACGCGGCTGCTTTTGTTGCTTCCACATCGATACCGTTTATCACGTACCAATGATCTGTCTTGGTCGCTTTTGAGAAGTCTGCTATTGAGAGATTCTCTGAACCAGAAAGTAAATATGAGGTCGTACGCGAACCCGGATGCCCTGTTACGTCGGCCGAAGTTTTTCCAAAGGAAATTGTGATCGCTACTTTCATTCTCGGATTTAAATCGAAAGCAATAGGATCTGAATAAATGGCCTCACCGGGTTGTATTGTGATATTCTTCTTTCCGTCAAATTGTAACGACTTGCTCGTGCTTTCATCAACAGAGCTACTATCAGTCGAAACAGCTATCTGTACAGTTTTCATTTCTACTGGTTCTGTGCTAAATTCATTTGAAAATTTAAGACGTATCTTTTTTCCTCCAATAGAAACACAAACCACCTGTCTCAAAATATTGTTTGTTAAACCCGGTTCAGGTGGCTTATTGCGAGGCTCTACAAGTTGAGGAGCTGTGCTCCAAGTGCCTACCCACTTCGTTTTAACCAAAGGCAACACTTTTATATTATCTGAATTAGAAAACCCTGAACTAATAAATACGCCTATCAATAAACAAATTGGCAGAACCAGTAAGGTTAAACGAATAGAGCGAAAACTAGTTATGTTGCGTTTCCAAAAAGCAAGTATTTTATAATGCATAGAAATAATAATATTTGATCGGTACAATACTAATAAGAGATAAAATGTTTATGTCGTATTTTAAATGATCCAATGAAATAAAAAAATGGTTCCTGAATTTTAGAGGAACCATTTTTTTCAACATACATTTATTTAGTTATAACCGGGATTCTGAAAAGAGTCCAAATCTCCCTCCATACGATCCAGCTGACTTTGTGGAATGGGCCGCAAATAATGATAAGGCTCTATTTCACGTGTTACCGTTTGAGGGGTATGATCTCCATAGTTACTTCCGCCAATTTGATAACTGGAAGCAAGTTCTTCCCATTTTTGTGTACGTACCAAATCAAACCAGCGATAACCTTCGCCGTAAAATTCGCGAGAACGTTCTGCCAAGATGTAATTGATATCTATAGCTGCTGGCGTTGCAGCTACCATTGCCGCACTGTTATCTTCCATTCTGGGAATATTTGCATTATTATCATAGCGCCATTTACCCGCACGACCGCGAATAACATTGATAAGCTCCCTAGCGCTTTTGCCAGCTTGTGTACTTGCCCCTTTAACAGCAGCCTCGGCTGCTACAAAATATAGTTCTGAGAATTTCGCAATATTAAATGGACGGGTACTTGCAGCATTAGGCTGACCCAGACCATCACCACTGTCAGTGCGGTAAACCCCAAGCTTCCAAAGCCCTGGATATACAATCCTACTAATACCGCTTGGTGCGATCACAAAATCTGATCTTCCGGGAAGTACGCCCGCACCTACATTACTATCCCCCCCGCCATCTGGGTAATTTATAGCGGTATCCGGCTCCTCGTCCAGAAAAGTTAATATGGCATCACCGGGAGAAACTTCCATGCCGTTTGCGTTATAAACTGGATCAGAAATGCCAGCCTTATCATAATTTGCACGGTAAACTGTTGTAAAGGTACCATCGTATCGGGAATCATTATTTTTATCAGCAAAGGTATTTTCAATTACATTTATAGTTGGGGTCATACGAATCCAGGGACGTCCTAAATGTTGATCTGCTTCACGCTGTACAGAACTTATCACATTGCTAAAATCTGGGGAGGTCGCGCTCCTTAAATTTGTATAGTTCCACGTCATCATCCAAACCGCAGCATTATCCGGGGCTGCATTATTGCTATAAGTAAGGCTACTTGCGTTATAAAACTCACTTGTTTCTGTATGATCTGCATATAATAAGATCTCATTATTTCGATCGTTTTCTGCTACATTAACATCATAATAAGTTTGCTGCAGACCAAAAGGACCTGGATTATCTATAGCTGTTGCTGCAACATCATAAGCTTGTTGAAAATAATACTGGGCATCGTGACCATCAGGATCTGTATTGGGACTCTCTGGATACGTAGGGATATTATTTGGGTTTTGCAGCCACCATCCATAAGTTAAATAGGCTTTTGCCAGATAAAGACGTGCAAGTGTCTTTGTTGCGCCTCCAGTTACACGACCTACATCCGGCAGGTCATTTACGGCTATTATTAAATCTGGGAATATGCCCCTGGTATACACTTCAGGAACTGTGTTGCGCGTAGATACACGAACAGGATTTGTATTGAACGCAAGTTCCCCAGCACCCAGATCTAAAGGAACCCCTCCAAATGTTTGTACCAGCTTAAAGTAATCAAAGGCCCTAAAAAACCGGGCTTCACCAATAAGGGCTTCAGAGATGCCATCTACTTCCTCCGCATTTTGAATGATTCCGCTAGCGGTATTAATATTAGGAAATGCAGCACCCCATAATACATCAGTACGGCTACTCGTGGAAGTAATAGACCCTACTCCAGAGATATCCATATCCTTAAAGTTTGCATCTGCGCTTTGCGCGTAAGTTGCTTCATCAGTACCGGTTTCCGTGGTGTTATAATAATAGGACTGTCCGTAAATGTAGCGCAAATGTGCGTACATCGATGTTAGCCCGCCATAAACACCTTCTTCGGTCTGGAAAAAACTGGGTTCATAAATACTGCGTGGTTGCTCATCTAAAATATCTGAGCAAGAAACAAGGAAAACTGCCATCAACATTGTTCCTATACCTATTTTTAAATATATACGTTTCATATCTTTTTTTTTAAAATGTCACATTAAGGCCCACTAAATAATTGCGGGTGGAAGGAGTATTGGTACCTATGGTTAATAACCTTCTCTGGTATGAAGAAACTGCAGCATTTTCATCCCCATAAGAGTTAGTCTCCGGATCCATACCAGATTCTTTATGATAAGGCGAAAACAATACGAATGCATTCTGTAAGGTGAAATAGATACGTAAATCCTCAAACCCCATAGAATTTATAAAATCCTGATCAAAGTTATAGCCCAGGGAAATAGTACGCATTTTTAAATATGACCCATCAAAAAATCCCAAGGTAGAGCCATATTTTGGATTATCTCCGCTGGCAATTCCTCCAGGTCTTGGGTACTTTGCGTCCGTGTTATCAGGTGTCCAGTAATCTACTTTTACGTTACCGCGGCGACCGCTTAGCATATTGAGGTAGCCAGAAGATCCGTAGAGGGTACTTATTAGTGTTCCGCCACTTTGAAAAGCACCTACTGCACTAAGATCAAAACCCTTATACGCGAAGCGGGTGTTAAAACCTCCCTGAAAATCGGGCTGTAAGCTCATAACTTGACGATCATCTGGGCCTATTTGTCTTGTGGGGGTGCCGTCATCATTGTAATCACCAGTATATTCTACTTTGATCATCCCCACGTTTCCGCCAGGTTCTAAAATATCCAGATTAGGATCTCCCTCTTGCCATAGACCTGTGCGTTTGTAATCAAAGATTGAATTTATGGGATAACCTACAAACCAAGCGTTACCTTCATCCCTTTCCTGGCCTGAAGCGAGTGCGACCAGTTCGTTACGGTTGGCATATAGGTTAACGCCAAGATCCCATGAAAAACCATTGGGATTATCTATTATAGTCCCATTTAGCGAAACCTCAATACCTTTGTTCTGGCTCTCCCCAATATTTGAAGTCACGAAATCTACACCAGATGTTGGTGGCAGCCCCACATTAAGCAAAATATCTTTCGTATTGGTAACATAGTATTCCACTGTACCAGATAGGCGGTTATTGAATAAACCAAAATCCAAACCAAAATTCCATGTTGTGGAGTATTCCCATCCCAAATCTGAGTTAGGCAACTGAGATACATAATAACCGGTGGAATAGTTGTCATCTCCAAAGTTGTAAGGCCGGGTACTTAAACGTCCAAGGGTCTGGTAGGGATCTACTGCCTGATTGGAAGTCTCACCATAGCCCACACGAAATTTTAAAAGGTTAATTACGCTAATATCATTCATAAAAGACTCGTTACTTGGCGTCCATCCAGCAGATACCGCAGGGTAATTATGCCATTGATGCCCCTCGGCGAGCCTTGAAGAAGCATCTGCACGAAATGTGGCGGCAAGAAAATAACGGTTGTCATATTCATACTGTGCACGCCCCATATAAGATACCAGACCACTTTTGTAATATCCCTGATTGTCAGGATTAATCGTAATTTCTCCAGCGGCACGCCCTAGGTTATAGAACTGGAAGGCATCAGAGGGAATATCCATTGCAGAGATATTAGAACTGTTAAAGCTAGTCTCTTCAGAAGAGAACAAACCGGTTACATTTAATGTATGCTTTCCGAAAGTGCGATCATAGGTCAATAGATTTTCTATCAACCAGCGAGTAGTCTGGGAATGGCTTATAGAAGCTACTGAAGGGGTTGTGGGCGTAGCACTAAACACTCCTTCTCCGGTATAGTTCCCACCATCGCTGACGCGAAAGTTAAGACCAACATTGGCTCGGTATTTTAGGCCTTCTATTCCAGGTATTTTTATTTCGGCGTAAAGGCTATTGTAGGAACCAAACGCCTTGGTTTTATCTATCCACTTATCACCTAAACTTTCTACACTTTCCCTGGTATAAACCCATTGTTCATCCAGCGGCATTTGTATAGTCCTTTTTAATGTTCCATCCTCACTGTACGGATTTGCTATAGGTGAACTACTTAAATTGCCATAAATACCCAAATTGTTACCGGTATTTACAGAATAATTGTTGTTAGAACTAAAACCGATACGGAAATACTCTCCTATCTCCTGGTCAAGGGTAGCACGCATTGAGAAACGCTCATAATCCTGGCCGGGCAGCACAGCTTCTTCCTTATAATATCCCATACCAAAGTTATAATTGCTCTTTTCTGAACCACCCGAAACGCCAATATCATGGTTGGTCAATAAACCGGTACCGTAGTAGAGATCTTGCCAATCAGTATTTACATCATTAGATTCATCTATTCCATTGGTATATTGACCGGCCGCTTCCCGAAGTGCAATGAATTCCGACCCATTCATCATAGGATAGGGAGCAAAGACTGTTTTAAGACCTGAATATCCATTATAGGAAAATCGTGCTTTTTGTCCTTTGCTCCCTCGGTTTGTCGTTATCAATACCACGCCGTTTGCACCTCGTGAACCATAAATAGCTGTTGCCGAAGCATCTTTTAGAATATCAATACTTTTAATTGCATTTGGACTTATATCACCAATAGATCCGGCAAAAGGAACCCCATCAAGCACAACTAAAGGATCATTACTTGCCGTGAGTGAGCGTGTACCCCTAACTCGTATTTGAAAATTAGCTCCCGGTTTGGTCGAAGTCCTTGCAAGTTCAACCCCTGGTAAGCGTCCCTGTAAGGCTTCGGAAACATTCGCCGAAGGCACATCTCTTATTTCAGCACCCTGTATAGAAGCAACCGAGCCGGTTACAGCTTCTTTTCGTTGTGTACCATAACCCACAACAACAATTTCCTCTAACGATTGCGCATCTTCACTTAAAGTAACATTTAATGTAGAACTACCATTAACTTCAACTTCTTGGGTTGTAAAACCAACATAACTAAATTGCAGCACACCATCTGAAGGAACCCCTTCTAGTGAATAATTACCGTCAAAATCACTGGCAGTACCATTGCTTGTGCCCTTTACCAATACTGTTACTCCGGGCAAAGGCCCGTTAGCGTCAGACACAATACCCGTAACTGTTATTTCTTGAGCAAAGCCCATTGAAGAAAAACCACATAATAGAACAAAGAACAAAAGCTTTTTATGCTTTGAATCTAACCTCTTTGATAATTTTTTGATCATTATATTAATTTTTTGGTTTTTACCACCTCTAGATGGTTTTGAATCCTAAGTCATTCTCAATGCTAAAATTAAAGAAATAATCCAAAACCGCAATCGATTGCGTTTATAAAAACACATTTCATTTAAACTTTAACATTAAAGGCTTAATTGTATTTTGCAATACTCTGAAAATCATAGTTTTCAATATTTAAAAAAATAAAGAAAACGATTGATATTTTTTTCAATATCTTAGCCAAGCCAACATTTAATGATAAACGTATAAATTACACTAAATTCAATTCTGTTAAATATGACTTACCAAAGCGCTTTTAAAATACTTCCCTTATTGTTTTTGCCTTTTTTATTCTCTAATTGTAAGAATGGCAAGAATTCAAATGAAGCAAAACAAGTTCAAAGCATGGATAATAATGTTTCTGACACTTCAGATACCGTATTAAAACCATTAATAACCAGTATGTACACCGCAGATCCTTCTGCGCATGTTTTTAATGATCAATTATATATCTATCCCTCCCATGATTATGAATCGGGAATTCCCGAAGATGATCTGGGAAGCCATTTTGCCATGAAAGATTACCATGTTTTTTCTATGGACAGTGTAGGAGGGGAAATCACTGACCATGGCGTAGCTCTTGACTTGCCCGATGTTCCCTGGGCAAAAATGCAGCTTTGGGCACCAGACGCGGCTGAGAAAAACAACACCTATTACCTTTATTTTCCGGCAAAAGACAAAGACAGTATATTTCATATAGGTGTAGCGACGAGCAAAGATCCAGCTGGTCCATTCACTGCCGAAAAAGAGCCCATTAAAGGAAGCTTTAGTATAGATCCGGCTGTTTTTAAAGATAAAGATGGTTCTTTCTATATGTATTTTGGAGGTATTTGGGGCGGTCAATTGCAACGCTGGGCTTCCGGAAAGTATGTTAAGGAAGATTCATATCCAGCAGATGACGCATCAGCTTTAAGTCCTAAAATCGCAAAATTGAGCGATGATATGCTCAGCTTTGCCGAAGCACCAAAAGATATTCAGATAGTAGATAAAGAGGGCAATCCATTAACTACCGGGGATAATGACAAGCGGTTTTTTGAGGCGGCATGGATGCACACCTACAAGGGCAAGTATTATTTTTCTTATTCTACGGGAGATACTCATAATATAGTTTATGCCATAGGTGATAATCCCTACGGACCCTTTACTTATCAAGGCGTACTTCTAAAACCAGTATTGGGTTGGACCAACCACCACTCTATTGTAAACTACAACGGGAAATGGTATCTATTCTTCCATGACAGTTCACTATCTAAAGGAAAAACGTATTTGCGCAGTATCAAAATGACCGAGTTGCATTATAATGATGACGGCACCATACAA
>DRGP01000160.1 GCA_011050015.1 Leeuwenhoekiella sp.
CTGTGTGCACCCGGCACCTCCAAGCCCCACCGCAAACAATAATGGGCGCGTTTAACTCCCGTACCACTTTGCCCGCGAGAAGCAGTTCGGCGTCGCGCTCCTTGGAAGTTTCATTTTCGGTGGGGCTTGGAGGTGCCGGGTGCACACAGATAAGGTTAAGGGGGTCACCCTCGCGGTAATGTACTTTTGTGAAAATGGAAGGTACATCCTTCTCAACCATGTATTCTACGCGGGTTTCGCTCAGTTTAAATTTAGAATACAGGTGCATGCCATAGTAGTTGTCTATAGGTACTTTTACTGAATAGGGGTAGTGCTCATCAAAACAATCGAGCGCTTGTTCCCAATTTTTGTCAGATTCCATGGTGAGAAAGATATCGGGATCTTTTTCTGTAATCAGTGAGCAGAATTTCTCATACTGGGTATTATCCTGAAAAACATTGGCGGTAATAAGACTGATTTTCCGCATATTTTTCGGATTTTTCGGCTCTTTTTTCTTTACGGGATAGATTTGAGAGTAGGGAATGACAATGATAATCTGAAGCGTTAATGTGGCTATAAGGCCAATGAGCATAGCCCATTGCCAATCGTGTTCGGGATATGCTAGTGTAAAAATAAGCAGGATGACAAGGGCCTGCAAAAAACTCGTTTGTACCCGTACATAATCCCAACCGCGCACGATCCAGTGCTTGATATGTAAAAGGGGAAGTAGGGCGATAAGAATAAAGAAACCGGCAAAATAATATAATACCATGAGTGACTATGTGATTTTGGTGAGTTCTTGAAAAAGCGATTCCAAGGTGGTGTTTTTTTTGTTCAGTTGAAGGATTTTTAATCCGTTATCGTAGGCGAAATCAAAAACCATAGGACGCATATCCTTTGCGGTGTCAAAAAGAATCTCATAGCAAAAGCGCGTAGTGTTTTTAATGGCCATTACCCGGGGTAGCTGCTGCAAGGCCATTTCTTCAACGCGATAATCAAATTCTACCACGAGCACCTGTTCTTTCGCATCTTTTAGTTCATCGAGGCGTTTATCTGCAACAATCATCCCGTGATCTATGATAATGGCGCGATCACAAATAGCTTCAACCTCCTGCATGATATGTGTAGATAAAAGCACCGTCTTTTCCCTCCCCACCGTTTTTATGAGCTTGCGTATATCTACAAGTTGGTTGGGGTCTAGCCCGGTGGTAGGCTCATCAAGAATGAGCACTTCGGGGTCGTGCAACAGAGCGGCGGCCAGGCCTACACGCTGGCGGTAGCCCTTGCTGAGTGCTTCTATTTTTTTATGGGCTTCCGGCGTTAGACCGGTACGTGTAATGAGATCTTCTATGGAGGGGTTTTTCATATTATGCAGCCCTGCATTGAACTTCAGGTACTCACGCACATACATATCCAGGTAAAGCGGGTTGTTCTCTGGCAGATAGCCCACGCTTTCCTGTACTTTTTTTCGATGCTTTGTAATATCAAAACCATTTACCGTTACTACTCCAGAGCTCGGGGCGAGGTAGCCAGTGATGATTTTCATCATCGTGCTTTTTCCTGCACCATTAGGGCCTAGAAAACCGGTGATTTCCCCTTTTTTTAGGTGAAATGTTATAGATTGAAGTGCTTGTTGTGAACCGTAGTACTTAGAGACTTCAGAAACGGCTATAGACATGCTTTTTTCCTGATTTTATAGGTTTCTAAATGATACAACGCATCTAGATAGGTTTTGTTTTGTAGGGTAGGAGTGGTCAAAAATAAAGAAATTAGCTTAATTAATTCCAGATTCAAATTTTGATATTACTAAAAATAGAAAAATAGCGTTATTTCTGTCAAAAAATGGTGCTTAAACAGAGAATTTGTTAAATATTAATAATAATCAGTGATTTTAAAAAGCATTGTCAATATTTTTTTTACTTTAGCAGTTCATTTAATAGCAAATGTTCAACCTACGTTACTTTTGGAACCGTTATTACTTCTTTTTCTTTTGGAAAGAGGCGGGACCACTATAGTATAATGTATAGTCAATAATAGTTAGGTCCCGATGTATAATCGGGACCTTTTTTAGTTTCCGCGAAAGCGGAAAAAACAAAACAGATAAGACCATTGAAGCATATAGTCGCGATACAGGGTATTAAAGGTTCTTTTCACCATCAGGTGGCACAGGATTTTTTTGAAGAAGATGTGGCCATTACCGAATGCCGTTCTTTTTTGGAGGTAGTAAACAGCCTGGTATCGGGCACGAGTACAGACGCCGTTATGGCGATAGAAAACAGTATTGCTGGCAGCATTATTCCCAATTATGCGCTCATTGATGCGTATAAATTGAACATAGAAGGAGAATACTACCTGCCCATTAGTCAGAATCTCATGGTGCTTCCCGGTCAAAAACTTGATGATCTCAAAGAAGTGTGGTCGCATCCTATGGCTTTATTGCAGTGCCATGAATTTTTTAAAGGTAAAGAGCACATTAGGCTCATAGAAGATGATGATACCGCCGGGGCCGCAAAGCGCGTGCAGGAAGAACAAGCCTTTGGAGTGGGCGCCATTGCGAGTACCACGGCGGCAAAAATCTATGGCCTTGATATCATCGCCTCAGATATGCAGACCATTAAAGACAATGCGACCCGTTTTTTTGTGCTGAACACCAATGGCAGGACGGATACCGAAACGCCAGATAAGGCCTCGGTAAAATTTTTAACCGACCATAAACGGGGAAGCCTGGCCGCGGTGCTCAATGTTATGAGCGATTGCCGGCTCAACCTAACCAAAATACAATCGCTCCCTATTATAGAAACGCCATGGATGTATTCCTTTTTTGTAGATGTGACCTTTAAGGAGTACGCCCATTTTGAAAAAGCCAAAAAACTACTGGGCATCATGGCCAGAAAATTTGAAGTGCTGGGAGAATATAAAAATAAAAAGAAATGATCGCTACGGCAGACCGGTTGCAACAGACCACCGAATATTATTTTTCGCGCAAACTAAAGGAAGTGCGAGCGCTACAAGATGCGGGTAAACCTATCATAAATATGGGCATAGGCAGTCCTGATCTAGCGCCACCTCCACAGGTCATAGAAGCGCTTACCCAATCTTTACAGGACGGTCCCGCGCATCAATATCAGGGATACAAAGGGCTCCCGCAGTTGCGCAATGCGATGAGTGATTTTTATAAAAATAGATACCACGTATCGCTTGATCCCGAAGCCGAAATTTTACCATTAATGGGGTCAAAAGAGGGGATTATGCACATCAGCATGGCATTTTTGAACGCTGGGGATGCTGTTTTGATTCCCAATCCCGGGTATCCCACGTATACTTCGGTGACAAATTTACTGGAGGCAAAACCCATTTATTATGAGTTGAATGCCGAGAATAACTGGCTTCCCGATTACAAAAAACTGAGCGAAAGAGACTTGAGCGGCGTAAAGCTTATGTGGGTCAATTATCCGCATATGCCTACTGGAGCACGGGCCTCGGCAGCAGATTTTGAGGAATTGATTGCTTTCGCGAAAGCAAATAATATACTAGTCATTAATGATAATCCCTACAGTTTTATACTCAATGACGATCCACGCTCCTTACTTGCCGCCCCCGGTGCACAAGAAGTAGCGCTGGAATTGAACAGTCTCAGCAAATCGTTTAATATGGCTGGCTGGCGCGTGGGTATGGTCGTAGGTGGTGAGGGTTATCTCAATGATATTTTAAAGGTAAAGAGCAATATGGACAGTGGCATGTTCTACGGAATCCAGAAAGGAGCTGCAGCGGTGTTACAGGAAGGCGATGAATGGTTTAAAAAACTGAATACAATCTATGAAAAACGCCGAAAACTGGTCTGGAAACTGGCCGAAAAACTGGGATGTACTTTTGATAAACAGGCTGCAGGGATGTTTATTTGGGCAAAATTGCCACAGAATGCTGGCGATGCGGAAGCTTTTATAGACAAAATTCTGCTTGAAAAGAGCATTTTTATCACTCCAGGGACGATTTTTGGCGATCAGGGAACTGGATATATCCGTTTTTCACTTTGCGTGACCGAAGATAAAATAGAAGAAGCGATAAGCAGGTTTTAATTCCCCCTAGCTCCTGAAGGGGGAACTAGATTTTTTTAAAATTGAAAGGAGTAGGTGGCTGAGTAAATTTATTGAAGCGCAGCGGAAATAAGTTTGTACCGAAGCCCCGGTTGAAATAAAAATAATAATACAGCGTGGAAGACTTCAAAAACATATTCATTATAGGCGTCGGTCTCATTGGCGGGTCCATGGCACGTGATTTTAAACGGTTGTTGCCCGAAGCCGAAATTTATGGCATAGACTCCAGCAAGAATCACTTGGAAGAAGCGGTGGGGCTGGGGGTGATTGATCATTCTGCCGGACTTGAAGATTTGCACAAAGCCGATCTTGTGATTGTCGCGGTACCCGTAGATCAGGCCAATCTATTCCTCCCGCCGGTACTGGACGCTGTGGGTGAAGATACTCTCGTAATTGACGTGGGTTCTACTAAAAACAGCGTGTGCGAAGCGGTTGCAGCTCACGATAAACGCCGCAATTTTCTAGCCGCGCATCCCATTGCAGGCACAGAATTTTCCGGTCCCACGGCAGCGGTGGAATATTTATTCAGCGGGAAGACCATGATTATTTGTGAGGTGGAAAAAACGACTTTCAAATTGCAGGAAAAGGCACTTTCCCTGTTTAATGCACTCGGAATGCGCCTGCGGTATATGGATCCTCAATCGCACGATAAACATATCGCCTATGTATCACACCTTTCCCATATTTCCAGCTTTATGCTTGGAAAAACAGTCATGGAAAAGGAAAAAAACGAGAAGGATATTTTTGATATGGCCGGCAGTGGTTTTGCCTCTACCGTACGTCTGGCCAAAAGTAATCCTGCTACATGGACACCCATTTTCAAGGAAAATAAAGAGCATGTGCTCGAAACACTTTCAGAATACATTCAGAACCTCAACAGCTTCAAGGATTTTCTGGAAGCGGATGACTATGAGGCGATTTATAAGGAAATGAAAAATGCAAACCACATAAAATCAATACTTAAAGGAATCTCTTAACAGGCAAAAAGCCGTAAATTTGTACTATCATGGAAAATAAAAAAGAACTTAGAAACTGGCTGGATGCTTTTAATCTGGATCACCCACTGGTGATTGCCGGCCCTTGCAGCGCAGAAACCGAAGAGCAGGTGCTCAAGATCGCTCACCAACTTAAAGATACAGACGCGACCGTACTGCGTGCAGGTATCTGGAAACCACGCACACGTCCCGGTATGTTTGAAGGGGTTGGTGCTTTAGGTCTCAAGTGGCTGCAAAAGGCCAAAGAGGAAACTGGAATGCTTATCACCACGGAAGTGGCCAATGCAAACCATGTGGAACTCGCCCTGAAACACGATGTCGATATTTTATGGATTGGTGCGCGTACCACCGTCTCGCCATTTATCGTTCAAGAGATTGCCGATGCCCTAAAAGGAACCGATAAACCGGTACTTATCAAAAACCCTGTAAATCCTGATCTTGCACTTTGGCTAGGAGCGGTAGAGCGATTTTATACCCAGGACATCAAGAATTTGGGTGTGATACATCGTGGTTTCTCTACCTATGAGAAAACCCGCTACAGGAATAATCCAGAATGGCAGTTACCCATTGATCTACAGAATAGATTTCCGGATCTTCCCTTGATTTTAGATCCTTCACATATTGCGGGACGCAGGGATATTATTTTTGATCTTTGCCAGACCGGTCTTGATCTCAATTATGACGGGATTATGGTAGAAACCCATTATGATCCAGACAACGCGTGGAGCGATGCCAAGCAGCAGATCACGCCATCAACACTGGTTCAGATCATGAATGACCTTAAAATACGTAAGGAAATAGGTACCGCGATGGAATTCAACAATAAGTTGAGCACCATGCGTACGCAGATAGACGTGATAGACCACCAGCTCATCGAAAGCATGGGTAAACGTATGAAGATTGCCGATTCAATAGGGGAGCTCAAAACCCAGAACAACGTGGCCATCCTACAGACCAAGCGCTGGAACGAGATTCTGGGCGCAATGATCCTGGAAGGGGAAAATCACGGTCTGAGTGAAGAATTTATACTTAAGGTGTTCAAAGCCATTCATCAGGAATCTATCAATCATCAGAAAAAGATTGTTAGAATGGAAGAGGCCTAGAACAAAATCTTGATTTTTAAGCTAAAAAAACGGTTTTCAGAGCACTGAAGCCGTTTTTTTATTGCGCTAAAGCGAAAGCGGCTCGGTTTTATCTTTAAATAGGGTAGTTTTGCATTGTTCAATTTTAAAACACGTATTTGAAGGGCACAGTCTATAAATCCACAGGAAGTTGGTACACCGTAAAGGCCGAAAACGGAAAGTTCTACGATTGCCGTATCAAGGGTAAATTCCGATTGAAGGGCATAAAAAGTACCAACCCTGTTGCAGTGGGAGACCACGTGGAATATGAACTGGAAGAAACCAGTGATACCGTAACCGGTGTAATTAAAACCATCTACGAACGCGATAATCATATTATCCGCAAATCGGTTAACCTCTCTAAGCAGACCCATATCATCGCTGCGAATGTTGACCTCGTTTTTTTAGTGATTACACTCAATAATCCACCTACATTCACTTCTTTTATAGACCGTTTACTAGTCACCTGCGAGGCTTATCATATCAAGGCGGTCTTGTTGTTCAATAAAATTGATACCTATTCCCTGGAAGAAAAGGGTGAAATTAAATACTTGGCCGAAATGTATCGTGCTATTGGTTATACCTGTGTGGGGATCTCGGCAAAGACTGGTAATAACGTCGATGAGGTAAAAACCTTGATGAGCGGTAAAACCTGCATTTTTGCTGGCCATAGCGGTGTGGGGAAATCTACCTTGATCAACACTATCGCACCCCGTCTGGAACTAAAGACCAAAGCCATTAGCGAGCAACACTTGCAGGGCCAGCATACCACGACTTTTGCCGAAATGTTTGACCTTGATTTTGGCGCGCGCATTATTGATACCCCTGGCATCAAAGGTTTTGGTGTGGTCGATATTGAGAAAGAGGAACTGGGCAATTATTTTCCAGAGTTTTTTGCATTAAAAGAACATTGCAAATTCAACAATTGCCTGCATATGGAAGAGCCCAAATGCGCGGTAAAAGAAGCGCTTGAAAATGATGAACTACACTGGTCGCGTTACCGCAGCTACGTTCAGATCCTAGAAGGTGAAGATGAAAATTACCGTCGTGATATTTACGATGAAGGGTGAAAAAGTTCAAAGTTTTTAGTTCTGGGTTCAGAGTTTTCAGGTAAATGTATTTAAACTATATTCGTCAACAAATCTGAAAGTAGGGTGGCTGAGTGAATTTCATTAAGCGCCAGCTTCATGGAATTTGTACCGAAGCAGTCGAGGGAATATTGAAGATTATTTATTTTCAGAGATTAGAGTTACTCGACCTACAAAGTGTTATCTGGGGTGCGAAGAACTCTTTGTAAGTCTTTCCAGAAAATAGGTTGTGCCAATAATTAAAACATAAAAATGAAAAAAACGAAGCGAATAATTATTAACATAATGCTTTTTTTAGCCTTGATTATTTCATTTTTTCTAGCTATTCAGGCTTATTTAAATGAAGAATGGAATGTTATTGCCAGTAGTCTAGCAGTAGTAACTGCAATTATTGCTGCATTCTCTTCAATGAAAATTATTTGGAAACAGGAGGATGATTTAGAGCCCAATCTTTACGTATACTTTGATCTTCAAAGTAGGAGTGGAGTAATTCAATTGGTTGTTAAGAATGTTGGAGGTAGCACGGCTTATGATTTAAAATTGAAATGGTCAAAACCACTATTGGATCATAAACAAAAAGAAGTGTCCTTACCATATACCCCAACCTTATCCCAAGGTGAAAGTATAAGATTTTTGATTGATTCTAGTAGAAAGAGATTGAATGAAAGCAAAGAATCAAATGATTTAATTTACGAAGGAAATGTTGGTTATAAAAAAAGTAAAAAAAGTAATAGAATTATAAGACAATATTTTGAAATTGGATTACATCAGTTTGAAGAAAAGCCTATGAGAGTGACAGATGAAAAGGAATTTTACTTGAAAAACTCATATTTAAATAAAAGTATATTAAAGTTAAATGAGCATTTGAAGGATATTGCAGAAATACTATCTTCAACAAAATAACTACAATACTCGTCTTTTTTTATTAAAAGTTGTTTTGAATTGTAGCTGACCATCCTTTTACAGACATAGATTTTTTTACTTTCAAATTATTTCCCCAAAATTCTAATAACAATAAACCATGCGTACGATCACACAACGCGTAAGCGAAGCTTCGGTAAGTATTGAAGGTGAAATTCATGCAAGTATTAAGCATGGTTTTCTCATTCTATTGGGCGTAGGTCATAATGATAGCGAAGAAGATATTGATTGGCTGGTGCGCAAAATTGTTGGTTTGCGTGTTTTTAGCGATACGAAAGGTTTAATGAACGAATCTATACTTGATCAGGATGGTGAGATTCTGGTCATCAGTCAGTTTACACTTTTTGCAAGCACCAAAAAAGGAAACAGGCCTTCTTTTTTAAATTCTGCGAAGCCAGATCAAGCAATTCCGCTTTATGAAGCATTCACTAAAAAACTGTCAGAAATGCTTAAAAAACCGGTAAAAACAGGTGTTTTTGGGGCAGATATGCAGGTTTCTTTAATCAATGATGGTCCGGTCACCATAACAATAGACACAAAAAATAAGGAGTAACTATTTGATTTTATGGGTGATTTTTACTTTATTTGCAGACACCCCATATTTTATGACTTTATTAATACGCTTATTTTTTCTGCTTTGTATTTTACAAAGTTTCTCTCAAAATATTGAATTCTCTGCTCTTACCATTGATCCTTCCCTTGCCGAAAACGCTGACAGCGTGGTTCGTGAAGAGCGCATAGCCTTAAATCTTACCAATCCTCACGCCCTCTGGGTAAATGTTTACAAAGTTATTTCAGTATATAATAAGGCCGGTAATAGTGATGTGCAGGCCTATGTGTTTTATGATGATGACAGAAAGGTAAAAAATGTTAGAGCAACCATTTATGATGCTCTGGGCAACGAAAAAGAGGTTTTTAAAGAACGGGATTTTAAAGATGTGAGTGCCGTTTCTGGAGCGACGCTTTATGCAGATGACCGCGTGCTCGTTCTGGATTATACGCCCACATCGTATCCCTATACTGTGGTTTTTGAATCGGAGACCCGTTCTAGAACCACTGCTTTTCTTCCCCGATGGATTCCCGTGGCCAATTATGGCAGCAGCACTGCGCATGCAATCTTCGAGATCCTGTATGATCCGGATACACAGCTCAATATAAAAGAAGAACGTCTGAAAGATTTTGACATTACCCACACCCAGCAGCCGGGTATGGAGCGCTGGGAAGCAAATAATATAAAGGCGGTAAAAAAAGAGTACCGCTCTCCATCGTTTGAGCAATTGTTGCCGGTAGTAAAATGTGCGGTGCCCTCCTTCTCGTTAAAAGGGGTAAATGGAACCGCTTCCAGTTGGCAGGATTTTGGCGCCTGGATGAACGAAAACCTCATCGCAGGTACTGATGAATTACCTCAGGAAACCGTAGCCCATATACGGGATTTGGTCAAAGATCTACACACCGATAAGGAAAAGGCAGCGGTTATCTATAAGTATGTGCAGGACAAAGTACGCTACATCAGCGTGCAAGTAGGTATAGGCGGGTGGAAACCCATGCCC
>DRGP01000161.1 GCA_011050015.1 Leeuwenhoekiella sp.
CATCATACCGATCCACATCGTAAACGGCCTCCCTTGATAATCTTCCGTGATAGCAATTGAAATAATACTGGCATTTATTCCGGTCAACGTTAAAGTTAAATTGGAAGCTTTTAAATTTTGAGTTTCTTCGACTTTGGAATGGGTTTCGTGATTTAATTTTTAATGCAGAAACTTATACCGGGTCCGGTTCAGTCTTGGCTATTTCAAAAGTCGAAGAAACTCAAAATTTAAAAGCTTCCAATTTAACTTTAACGTTGACCGGAATAAATGCCAGTATTATTTCAATTGCTATCACGGAAGATTATCAAGGGAGGCCGTTTACGATGTGGATCGGTATGATGGATTCCGCTGGTGCTTTGGTCGGTACGCCGCTTTTGATATTTAAAGGTGAGATGGATGTAATGACATTTATCTGATTAGCAAATTCATTTGAAAGCAATCTAAAAATCCCCTTACAGGAAGTAACTATTATTGGATCATTATTCAACGGAGAAATACGCAAGTCCGGCCAAATATCTAAAGTCGCTTCTCCGGCACCATCACTATCAACATCATTTAAATTAACATGCAAATGTGTGGTCAAGCCAGAGCTTAATTGAATGTAATCGTTTGCAAGTAAAACATTTGTCGTGTCTATTGTCCAGCCATCGGTAATTAAACTGTTGCCTAATTGCGAAGCGCCTTTTACAAGCGGCGTGCCTGTAGCAATGCCGCGCGGTGTTTGTCCATCGGGATCGCCTATTAAAAATGTTCCCTCGGGTCCGTTTAATTTAGTTATGAACGCTTCCCATTCCGCCGCGTCCGCTCGATTCATAGGCGGCAAGCTTGCAATGATTGCCCAAACTTGACCTTGATGTTTTTGTATTTCCTGCTTAAATGTAAAAACAGAAGAGGCAACACCAACATTCCCAATTCGCTTCATTTCAAAAGAAGTGAAGCCTGGGGTTGCCGGATGACTTAATGGAAATGTAATTGCCATTATCTTAAAAAGTCAGGGTCATGAGAATGAATATCGCGTACCGTTTGAACGGCGACATTCGTTAAAAATGGGGCCGCCTCTGCGATTGTTTTGCGCATTTTTCTTAAAAGTTCTTCTTCGCCATTCGAATTGCGCGCATCAATATAAATCGTATTTCCTGTTATTTTATCGTTAGGAGTTATTCTACCACTAACACCGGGTGTGAATAATTCCGGGCCGCGTTCTCCTACCAGAAATGCACCACCAGCACCCACCGGACCACCATGCGCCCTTGAAGCCACCCGCACCGCCGACCCGGCACCCGGCAAAAGGAAATCCGCCGCAAAACTTAATATATTTTCAGAAATACGCTGAGTGAACGTGCGAATAATCGCTAACCTTATTTCTTTTAAAATACCAATGAACGCCTCTTTAAAATCTAACGTCCTTTCAAACATAGCGTCAAACATTTGAGCAAATCTATCAACAGAATTAACTGTAATATCACGAATCAATCCCAAAATTGCATTCTTTTCAGACAAAAAAAGCGCGGCGTTTAAATTCAAATTCCTTAAAGATTCCGTAAATTGATCTTGAGTAATTTTCCCTTCCTCCTGTAAAAATTTCAGTTCCTGAAAATGTTGCCTAAAGTTTTTAAGAGGATCATTCATTTCCTGCAATAGCGTTTTCAAATTACTCAACCCATGCTCTTGCGATAACTCTATTCTAAAATCCAAAAATTGAGACTTTGAAATTTTGCCTTCCAACATTAATTTATTTGCTAACGCTAAATCATCGTTGAACGCTTTGAACGGTTCTTTTATATTTTGAAGGATTTCTTTCATCCTCAAAAAAGCTTCCGTCCTCGGGGCATCACCAAATTGAGGGGCAAGGTCTAACGTAGGGGTCCCCGGGAGTAACGGAGCTTTACCGCCACCAACAGTTAAATCAAACTCTGGTTCCAATCCAGAACCCGGCGGAAATTTTCCTAATCCAGTTTTTCCTTGAATCAAAAATAAATTTTTAAGATGTTCAACGTGACTTTGTATTATAGGAATGTTATCTTTAATCTGCGCGCGTAACTCTTTCAACATTCCTGTTATAAATCCTAACTTTCTTGGATCAATATCAAATGTATTAACAAAAATTCGCTGGAGCTTTTCAAGAGTATCAGCAATCCCAATCAGCATGATATTTAAACTTTTATTGATTTGTAAATTTGCGAAAGCCATTCCTGATATCAAAGTTTCAAAAGCGTTACTTGTAACTTGAATAGCCGCTGGCATATTTTCAGATAAAAACCGCGCCGTTGCTGAAAGAGCGGGAGCCAAACGAAGAAAAGCGCGCTTAAAATTTACACCAATCGCACGACTCGCAATATTGAAACGATCGTTTACGTTTTCCGCCCCCCTTACTAATTCTTCCTCCAAGAATAAATTAAGTCGCCTACCTTCCGCAATCGTTTCTCTAAATGCTTTCGTTCCATCTTTAAAAGCGGAAGTCATCTTCAAACCCGGCCCACCAAAAGCGGCATCCGCCAACGCTAATTTTGTAGCTTGATCAGTGGCATCCCCCAAAGCCTTAAACATAATTTCAAATGCTTGATTCGTATTCTTTGTAGATTTCAGAGTTTCAAGCAAACCAGCATCCAACCGACCTAAAATCGTAACCATCGATCCGGTTTCCACGCGGGCTTGGGCGATCCGTTTACCAAATTCTAAAAGGCCCTTGTCTAATTTTTTTTGTTCGACTCCAGCAATATCAAATGCCAAACGATACTCCTGCAAAGCATCGGTACTGATACCAATACGATCGGCAAACTTTCCAACAGAATCCGCCATCGAAAGCGTACCCTGAACGAAACGGCCTATGGCGGCGACCCCAAAAGCCGCGGCCAACGCGCCGCCCATCCCTTTAAAGGCCCCTGCTGTCTTCTTGGCGGACTTCTGGGCCCGCTTCATACCGGATTCAAACTTCTTGTTCTTTAAAACCAGTTCGGCCCGGAGTTTTCCAATTTCAGCGGTTGTCGCCATGCCTTAAATCCTTACCACCAAATTGCATATTAATAAGTTCTATCTTTTTAAGCATTTCATTCATCGTTTGAATTTTGATACGCTTCTTAGAATG
>DRGP01000162.1 GCA_011050015.1 Leeuwenhoekiella sp.
CACTACCACGGGCATAGCTAAGTTCAACGGCTTTTTGCTTAAATTCTACAGTGTAATTCCTTTTCTCTCTTGACATTTTGCAAAGTTAGTTTTAACAGCTAACACACTCTTAACTTTATGTCCGGTTAAATATAGTAAGTCCAAACCTGCTTTATGTATTCTCCGGGTTAGCGATCGTGGCCCTGGGGCTGAGTTTTTTCTATCCTGTATTCAGTTTGTTATTGCTTCCTATTTTTGCCATAAATATGGTTTTTCACTATCGTAATAAGGAAACAATCGTTTATTATATGCGGGGACTGGAGGTATTTTCAAAAGCGGTGCCTATCGCCCAATTTTTTGCCCAAAAAGACAATATTCAACCTTTTTATACCGATTTTAATTTTTTGCGTCCATTGGCAAATATGCGTGATAAAGTTAAATTTCTTACCGTAGAAAGCAAATTGTACAACGAGTTTCTGGCTGTATTCTGGATCGTTTCAGAATGCATTAAGATACTTTTCAATATAGAATACATCGTGTTTTATAGATTAGCAGACCGTATTTCAAAAGAGCACGAGAATATAGATAGATTATTTGAATTTATTGGCGAAATAGATGCTGCGATCTCCTGTGCATCGGTGCGTTCCGGTAAAATAGTGACCTGTACACCCGTTTTTACCCCAGAAAACACCATTTTTTATAAGGAATTGACCCATCCACTTTTAATGTATTGTGTACCAAATGATCTGGAACTTACAAACAGCAGCATGCTTATCACAGGCTCTAATATGTCTGGAAAGACCACATTTATAAGGGCCATTGCCCTTAATGCGCTGTTGGCCCAAACGGTGCATATCTGTTTTGCTAAAAGATACGAAGCGCCTTTTTTTAAGATATATTCAGCCATAAGAATCGCTGACGATCTACTCAGTCAGAAAAGTTATTATCTTGAAGAAGTGCTTCGGGTTAAAAATCTTGTAGAGGCTTCAAAAGACAATAATCCCTGTCTTTTTGTAATGGATGAACTGCTCAAAGGCACAAATACCCTGGAGCGCGTTTCCGCAGGTGCTTCCATCATTTCTTTTTTAAATAAGCAACAGCATTTTGTAATGGTCGCCACACATGATCTAGAGCTCACCAAATTGCTGCAACCCGAAGCTTTCAAGTTGTATCATTTTACCGAAAGCGTTGAAGGCAACATGCTCCACTTTGACCATACATTGAAAAAAGGACCTTTAAAAACGCGGAATGCCATAAAAATTCTGGAAATAAACGGCTATCCACAAGAAATCATAGAACATTCTAAAGCTACAGAACGCGCACTTTTAAACACTAGCGATTTTGAGTAAGTGTTTCACCCTTCATTGTATTAGAGGTTTGTACAACCACGAAATCTATCTTAGAAGAAATTGCTGCAACTTCCTCCCGTATGCGTGCGATCTCCTCTTCGGCGTTGACCAGCGGTATATCTTCTACAATATCCAATTCTATGACCACTAAAATATTTTCTGGGCCCAAATGCATGGTTTTAGGACGCTTAAAACTTTTTACGTTTTTGTGGTTATGAAGTACATTTTCAATCCCTTCGAGAATCACCGGGCTTGCACTTTCACCCAGTAAAAGCCCCTTGGTCTCCCGGGCCAGAAATGTGGCGACGCCCAGCAGTAAAAGGCCTATGAGAATAGAGGCCGACCCATCAATGTACGGGTTGTCCAGTTGCTGGGATAGAAAAATGCCCAGTAAGGCAATAAGAAGCCCCATGACAGCAGCAGAATCTTCTATGATCACCGCAAAATTAGCAGGATTTTTACTTTTTATAATGTTACTGAGCAGCCCACCGGTTTTATGGCTTTTATTGAAAGTTTTTATGGCGATTATGAGCGAAGCCCCTTCAAAGAGGATGGCGGCACCCAGCACGCAATAATTCCAAAGGGGTTGTTCAATAGGTTCGGGTGCTTGTATGGAATGTACGCCCTCGTAAATCGCAAAACCTCCACCCAGTGAAAAAATGAGAATGCTCACCACAAAACTCCAAAAGTAAATTTCCTTGCCGTAGCCAAAGGGATGGCTGGGATCTGCTTTGCGGGTAGAACGTTTTATACCCATAAGCAGTAATCCCCCATTACCTGTATCGATAACAGAATGAATACCTTCGGCAAGCATGGCGCTGCTGCCTGTAAAAAAGGCGGCGATAAATTTGCTTACCGCGATAAGCAAATTTGCTGCGATAGCTCCGTAAATGGCAATTTTAGATCCGTGGGCCATGATTTTTTAAAATTAATTTTTTGAAAGAATTTTTACTTTAATTTTTTGCTCCCGTTATAACAAGATTTGTCAACATTATAAACTGCTCCACATCAAGCTGCTCGGGACGTAAGTTGAAAATTTCTTTTTCCCTTAGATCATCGCTCAAATCCAGTTGTTTTAAACTGTTTCGTAAGGTTTTGCGGCGCTGCTGAAAAGCCATTTTTACGACTTTAAAAAGTTGATCGGGATCGCAGCCCAGTTGATCGTAATCTTCTTTACGGGTTAAGCGTATGACCCCACTTTCCACTTTAGGTGGTGGGTCAAAAACCTGTGGAGGAACGGTAAACAGATACTCTACTTCGTAAAAAGCCTGTGCCAAAACTGATAAAATACCATATGTTTTACTACCTGCAGGTTCACAGATGCGCTGTGCCACCTCTTTCTGAAACATACCTGTAAGTTCTGGTATCCGGTTACGGTATTGTAAGGTTTTAAAAACGATCTGGGTAGAGATATTGTATGGGAAATTACCGGTGATAGCAAAGGGCTGCTCTCCAAAAAGCGTACTGAGGTCATATCTCAAAAAATCTGCTTCAATGACGTGTAGGTTTGATCGCTCGGTAAGGGCGGGATGCTCCAGCGGAAAGCTATGGTTGAGGTACACCACAGATTCGGCATCCAGTTCCATCGCAGTGATTTTTTTACAGCGGTCAAGCAAATATTTGGTAAGCACGCCCATGCCGGGGCCTATTTCCAGAATCTGGTCATAGCCCTGCAGCGTGAGTGTATCCCCTATGTTGCGGGCTACATGTTCATCTTTTAAAAAATGCTGACCCAGGTGTTTTTTCGCGCGCACGCCTATTTTTTCGCCTTTAGCGCTGTTTTCGGGCTTAAAACGCTTATTTTTTTTCATACAATCGATATTTTCCTTGGGGAATATATTTCAACAAGTGGTCTGTGACATTTTTCACGCCCCGTGCTGCTCGGTAATAACTTCCAATTCCGTGCGGAAAGCGACAATTTTGCCCGAAAAACGGTCAGCTTCTTTATGTAAATGCTCCGCATCTTCTTTATGATAACGCGCTAGAACTTCTTTATTTTCAGCGGTATATTGTGTAGAATAACTGATGCCGCCCAGCTCTTCATCTACGAGTACGCGAGTCATGACGGCCTTGATGAATTTTCCGGTGGCGAGCACGGCGGGAATATGTTCGTTGCGCATCCACTCCAGCCATTCGGTATGTATGCTTTCATCCACATTTGTGGTGACGTTATATATTATCATAAATTCAAAAGTTGTATGGGTTAGTTTAGTGTATCGCCGCGCAGTAGGCGGTAGCGTTTTTGAGCTTCTACATAATAAATACTATCGGAGTGGTTAAAAATAATCTGCTCATAAAATTTTTTTGCTTTTTCAGGTTCCTGCAACTGGTTTTCATAGAGTTGGGCCAAGTTGTAATAGGCGTCGTCGGCGAGAATATCCTCTTTGTAATACGCGATGATCTTGAGGTAATTTTTTTCTGCTCCAGGGAAATTTTTCTGTTTTTCAAATAATTTGGCTTGTGCCAAAAGTGCTTCATCTTCAATAGATTCTCCTTTGTGCTGATCCAGGATTTTACCGTATGAGCTTATCGCTTCTTCGGTTTTGTTCTGAAAAGCAAGCAGATCTGCATGGGCAAAAAGCTTGAGTGCGGTCTGGGTAGAATCTTCCAGCGAGTTGTCTGCAATGAGCAGGTACAAATCCTGCGCATCATTTGCGATGAGCTGTGTAGCTGAAGCTTTTAAGACCTTGAGCTGTGTTTGTGCCCACTCAAAATCCCCTTTGTAATAACTGGTTTTTGCGACCTTAAAGCGGGCTTCCTGTGCCAGCACATCGTTTTCCAGCTTTTTTTGAATCTGGGTGTAATAAATGAGCGCGGAGCCAAATTTTTCTTCAAGCACCAGTAAGTCGGCGAGTTCCATTTTGGCGCGCGCCTCTTGAAAACGGGATAGTGGAAGCTTTAAAGTTTCTTTTAAAAAAACCGTGGCTTCTTCTTTGCGATCCATCTGAAAACCTAAAAAATGGGCGTAAGCGATTTGTAGGCTGAGGGTTTGAGCGGTTTTGCCATTTTCGGCCATTAATTGCTCAAAATCTGCCTTGATGGACTTAAAATCTACCTGTTTTGCCTGTTTTACCCGCACCTCGAGCAGTTTTTGTTGCGCCGATAATTTGATGCCGTGATTCGTTGTCTCATCAATGATAAACTCCAGTATTTCTTTGGTGATAGCTGGATCTTCAGCTTCTAGCGTAATTGAGGCTAAGTTGATCACGCCTTGCATATCGTCGTCTGTACGTTTGTAAATAGCGCGCTCCTGAGCAAAAGACCTATTGTAGTCCTTTTGCTGAATAAACAGCCAACTCAACAAGCGATTATATAGCAGATTGGGATTCTGCTGGGAGCGCTTGAGGAGGATTTTTTTGAAAATTTGATTGGCTTCGTTCTCGGAATCTTCGGTAATGAACTGTGAGAAATTGCGCTGCGCGGAACCGTAAAATTTTTCATCTCGCGTGATCAGGTCAATATATGTATCCATCATAAGCCCTATATCTCCCTGTTCGCCATAAATACGGGCCAGCTGTACTTCAAAAAGCATGTTTCCCTCACCACTCATCGCTGTTTTATAGGCCGTGATGGCCTGATCTAAAAGCGTGTGGCCCTCAAAGGCGCGCCCCACCGTATAAGCATAAGAGGGGTTTTCTTGTATCGCGTTAATAGCTTCTTGATATAAACTGTCTGCCTTTTCTTTTTGCTCCTGAAGCTGGTAGTTGTACCCTAGTTCTACCTGCAAATGGGGCATGGGCCTACCGGTTCTTAAAACTTTCAGCAACAGGTTAGAGGCTTTGTCATAAGCTTCCAGCTGCTGGTACGCTTCAACGGCTCCTTGCGCGTAAGTAGTGTTATTTGGTTGTGTTTTTAGCAGCGCTTCATAAGTGGCCGCGGCTTTTTCATACTGACCCTGCTGCAGGTAATTACGCGCCAGCTGATCGTTTTGGCCATAGGCCAGAACAACGATAAAGAGGTGCAGGAAAATTAAAAAATGACGAGCCACGTACTTAATTTGTGTAAAGATAACCATCCTTATGAGAAGCGAGTGGTTGATAAAATCATAATTTTTAAGCCCTTTAGTACCTAATGAAGACTAGATCACGGTAATAGTGCTGATCTTAAAAACATGACCGACCGGTATATAATAGGGGGTGTGCTGCCACTATCACGGAATTTAGAAATCTAATATTTTAAAACACCCAACGTAGAAGGAGAAATGAATAATTTGTACTAACTTTTTTAGGAATTTAAGATAATGTAGAAGTAGCTCATTTTTAATAATCTAGCGTCCCCATGAGTGTCTATCTAAACATTTACTTCTGTTAAAAATTTAAAGAAGTTTTTATATTTAGATAATATATTTGCTAATTATGATAATTTTTAATTAATTTTATCATCATAAATTCTTAAAATCAGGTTGATTTTCAGAGTTACTAAATTTTTTCTTATTAATTCAACTTTAATTATGGGAAGACAATTACTCAAAATTTCCTTTTTATTTTTATGTCTTTTTTCACTGGAATCCTGGGCCCAGCAGCAGGTGATTTCAGGAACCGTTTCTGACGAGCAAGGCGTTCCCTTACCCAACGTGACCGTAGTCGTTAAAGGTACTTCAATAGGCACGGTAACCGATTTTGATGGGATTTTTAACCTCGAAATCCCTGCTGATAGCGGCGATGTTCTCGTTTTATCTTCAGTGGGTTTTATACGTCAGGAAGTTCCTTTGGATGGCCGAACCACATTCAACGTTACGTTAAACACCGATACGCAAAGCCTTGATGAAGTGGTGGTCACCGCTCTGGGTATTAAGCGGGAAAAAAAAGCACTGGGTTATTCCGTGACCGAGGTTAAAGGTTCCACACTGGCTGAAACGCAGCGAGAGAATTTTGTCAATGGTTTGGCAGGTCGCGTAGCCGGTGTAGATGTGAACAGTACCTCGGGGCTTCCGGGTGCATCCTCTTCCATTGTGATTCGCGGTATAAGTTCGTTAAGTGGTAACAATCAGCCTTTATTTGTGGTTGATGGGCTGCCTATAAGTAACAGTACAACAAGTACCGGGATATTTGCTTCCTCGCAAAATAGTGCTACCGCTTTTAACAACAGGGGGGTAGATTTTACAAATAGGGCGGCAGATATTAATCCGGAAGATATAGAATCGGTGACTATTTTAAAAGGGCCGGAAGCTTCGGCTTTATATGGTATCGAGGCGGCCTCTGGAGCAGTGGTGATTACCACAAAGCGTGGAGAAGCAGGGGTAAGCCGTATTGATTACAGCAACAGTTTTCGGTTGGACCGTATTGTAAAATATCCTGAAATTCAAAAAGTTTATGACCGTGGTGAAAATGGCTTTACAAACGACGCCGATGAGGAGCTTTATTATTTTGGTGAACCCTATCCAGAAGGCACTCAGTTTTACGACAATGTCAAGAACTTTTTTCAAAACGCGTTCACGCAAAAACATAATATCTCGGTTTCTGGAGGAAGTGATAAAATACAGTATCGAGTATCTGCTTCAAATACTGATGCCCAGGGATTTGTGCCCAATACGGCTTTAAATAAACTCAACCTTACTTCGGCTGTTACTGCAAAAGTAAACGACTATATAAGCGCAGATGTCACTTTTGACTACACGCGATCCGATAATGATCAAATATTTAGGGGAGCCGGAGGGCCGCTGCTTGATCTTTTACTATGGCCCAAAACAGATGATGCGCGCAATTACTTAACAACTTCTGGTGACCGTAGGAATTATGCCGAGTTTGCAACAGACGTGGAGAACCCTTATTTTAATGTGAACAAAAATATTTTTAACTCGCTTACCGATCGCTATAAACTGAACACACGAGTAAATGTTCAACCATGGGATTGGTTGCAATTTGTAGGTCAGGTAGGGGTTGATTATTTTACGACCAAAAATACACTCGTTCGTCATCCACAATCGAATACAGGACTTGATTACAATGGTATTTTTGATCAAGCCTTGGTAACTACACGCAATCTTACTTATCAATCCTACGCCCAGCTAACCGCGCCTAAATTTTTTAAGGATAAAATAAGTACGGAAATGAAGGTAGGTGTGGCCGTTTATGATTATAACACATTCAGTGCTGCGGCCGGCGGACAGGATTTTCAGGCACCCGATCTGTTTTCGATAAATAACACGAACTTAGAAACGCATAGGGCCTTTAATAATTTGACCGAAAGGCGTCTCGTAGGTGCTTTTGCCAGTTTCAACATGAGTTATGATAATTTGTTGTTCCTTACCCTTACAGGAAGAAATGACTGGAGTTCAACGCTCCCAAAAAAGAATAATTCGTTCTTTTATCCTTCGGCAGGACTTAGTTTTATTTTTACCGAATTAGAAAGTTTTAAAGGTATAAAAGATGTGCTTACCTATGGAAAGCTTAGGGCATCGGTTGCTCAGGTAGGTAAAGATGCCAGGCCTTACAGTATACGTCCCTTTTATACCAATTCCCTGACTACGGGTGGAGGTTATCGATATGATTTTACGGGGCCCAGTCTTAATCTAAAGCCAGAAATGACCACCTCTTATGAATATGGTTTTGAGCTTAAATTTTTTAAAAATAGGCTGGGTCTGGATGCCACCTATTTCAATAAAAGATCTGAAGATCAAATTGTTGAAAATTTCAGGTTGAGCTATGCTACTGGTTTTGTGCTTTCCACTTTTAACGCAGGTGAGATTCAAAATGAAGGTATAGAGCTTCAGCTGAATGCCACACCCGTAGAAAATCCCAATTTTTCATGGGATATCCTGGCAAATTTTACCAAAAACTGGAGTGAACTCCTAAGTCTTCCCGCAGATGTTCAAGAATTTTATAATTCTGATACTTGGCTGTATGGAAACGTACGGGCAGGCGCCAGGGTAGGTAGTTCCCTAACCACCTTTACGGGTTACGATTTTCAAAAAAACGATGATGGGGAGGTTCTTGTAAATCCTTCTAATGGTTTGCCCTTGCTTGATACTAGCGAATTTATTGTGGTGGGTGACAGAAACCCTGATTTTAATATTGGGTTGACCAATACGTTTCGATACAAAGGTTTTTCATTGAGCTTTCTGCTGGATTTCCGTGTGGGAGGCGATGTTTACAATGCTACCGAGCATTACTTGACCACACGCGGCTTAAGTAAGAGAACCCTGAACAGGGAGGTGACCCGGGTTGTGGATGGTGTTTTTAAAGATGGGAATGAGAATAGCGCCAACCCCACACCTAATAATATAAATATAGATCTTTATAGAAATTCGACATATTGGGCCTCTATTTATCCGTACCAAAACTTTATTGAAAAAGATATTAACTGGATGCGCTTGAGGGATGTCACACTCACCTATAACTTTCCCAGCCATTTACTTGAAAGAACAAATGTCTTTAAAACAGCCAGTATATTTCTCACAGGAACAGATTTATTCCTGTTTACTAACTATTCTGGCCTTGACCCCGTGGCCAATGGCAACTCTGCAGCAGTGGGAGGTCTTGGAGGTACAGGAATAGACTACGGTAATTTTCCGCTCCCTAGAGGACTAAATATTGGTATTAGAGCTGGATTTTAAAAAAATAAACATGAAAAGAATATTTAATTTAACTTGGGCTTTTGCCATTTTGATCAGCTTTTCCGCTTGCGATGATTATTTAGATGTTAATGATAATCCTAACGGACCTGATCAACTATTACAACCTGAACTTTTTCTTCCTCAAATTCAATCTGAATTGGCTGTTGGGGTGCAGTGGGATGGCCGGTTTACCGGTTTTTATACCCAAAACTGGATCTATTCATCGGGTTCCGAGTATTCGTTGAACTTACATTCTAATCCCTTATCAGATTCTTACTCCCAGCTTTGGAAAGCGGTTTATTTTAGCATGGGTTATAACCTGTCTGATATGATACGCAGTGGGGAGCTTAATGAGAAGTACGATTTTGTGGGTGTGGGCTATATTTTACGCGCCTATGGGTGGCAGGTACTCACAGATTATCATGGTCCTGTTATTGTTACCGAGGCTTTTGATAGTGACAGAAGGGTCTTTGACTACGACGAGCAGGAGGTGGTCTATGCCGAAATACAACGGCTTTTGCAGTTAGGCATTGAAAACCTGGAGCGAACAGATGGGTTGAGCCCTGAGGATTCTGGACTTAGCGAAGCCGATTTAATCTATGCCGGTGACCGTAGTAAATGGATCAAATTTGCCTACGGACTGCTTGCGATTAATGCACAACGGCTAACCAACAAAAGCTCTTATGATCCCGATCAGGTGATGAGTTATGTAGATAATGCCTTGAGCAGCAACGATGATGATGCTTTAATACGTTTTGAGGGCACGATAAGTGCAAATACCAGCTTCTTTGGTCCGTTAAGGGGGAATATAGGCCGTTATCGCCAGAGCAAATTTATGCTGGGCCTGCTTGATGGAACAAACCCCGTACTAAGAGACACATTACTCTTTGGGACAGATCCACAATATAGTGGGGTTCAATTAAAAGATCCTCGTATTACGGCGATGTTAGCGCCTTCGCCAGACGGCAATTATAGAGGGGTTTCTTCAGAGGTAGGAATAAATGAATGGAGTACGGCAGAATCAGATCTAGTCCCAAAGAATTTCTGGAATGAAGAAGGGTATAACGGGACCACACCATCACCACAGATTTATTTTTTCAATAATGACGCAAGATTTCCGCTAATGACCTACGCGCAGCTTCAATTTATTAAATCTGAAGCTGCGTTTATTGCCAATAAACGGGATGTTGCACTCGATGCGTATCAAGAAGGAGTAAATGCCCATATGGATTTTGCAAGGCAGTATGCGCCAGACCAAGACGTTTTTGATGACCGTAGGACACTTTATCTGGACAGTGAAGCGCTTTTTCCTCAAGCTACCCAAGATTTGAGTCTTTCTAAAATTATGTTGCAAAAATATATAGCTACCTGGGGATGGGCATTTTTTGAAACCTGGTCAGATATGCGTCGCTACCACTATGATCAGGAAGCTGTAGACCCTGTTTATAAAGGATTTGAGCTGCCCAGTACTTTTTCTGTAGGCAATAATGATAAACCAGCTTATAGGGCTCGGCCACGTTTTAATTCAGAATATATGTGGAACCAGGATGCGCTGGAAAAATTAGATGCCTTTCAAGAAGATTACCATACTTATGAAACCTGGTTTAGCAAACCTGAATAAAAAGATCACAATTATGAAATTGAAGCTATATAAATATGTATTCATGGGATTTGCGGTACTTGCTCTTGCTTCCTGTGATGAAAATGCCATTCCTGAAACAACGGAATCTGTACCAGACACCGCGGTCTTTGTCAAATTCTTTTTTAATGTCGAAGAAGCGCCCGAGGCTAATTTTTATTTTGATGATATAAAGATCAGTGCTGTCAATTCATCAACCGATGATGAAGAGGAGGGCAATGATTTTGGTACGGTCTTTCCTTCAAATGCGTATGCCATAACTACTTCTGGAAGTTATAATGTCAACGCACGTGATCTGGATCAAAATACCATTGCTTCAACATCTACAGACGTAGATGCTGAAAATAATTATTCCATTTACCTTTTGGGAACCACCGAAGATTATGAGGTTTTTGTGCTTCAGGATGAATTACCGCCGCTAGATAGGGAGAAAATTTACTGGAGGTTCGTCAATGTACTAGCGAATATTCCATTTACTGTAGATGCTTATGCTATACGTGAGGCCGTACCGGCTTCAGGGAATAATCCTGCCCAACCCGTTCAAGTCATATCTTTAGGGACCGGAATTGACTATAAGCAAGCTGGTGACTATACCTTGCTGGAAACCGGAAGTTATATCTTTAAGGCCTTTGATTCTACAGTAGATTATGATCCGGAAACCTCGGAACCTTATTTGCAACATACGGTAAATCTTTCGAGCAAGGGTAGGGTCTATTCTACACAAATACGAGGTGTATATGCTGAAACACCATCAACATCTAATATAGATTTCTGGAGGGAACGCTAATATCAAGAAGCTTTTTATTTGCCAGACCATTGGGTTTGACTCGGAAATTTATTTTTTCATTCATATCAAAACCTTTAGAAAATAATCCTTTTCATTTTCTAAAGGTATTTCTTGTATAGGTTATAGAGTACTTTCAGATCATAATGATCAAGCACCCCATTGATGTTTTCCTGAATAAAATGCAACTCAAAAGCCTGTATGGCCGAATCAATATCAGAGACATCATAGCCTATTATTTTTAAGGCTTGTATATAATCAAAATCAGCCGGGATGGTATTTTGAAAAACCAAACGGTCTAATAGTGGAAGTTGCGGCGCTAAACCCTCTAACGTATACGTTTGCATTAACTGTTTTACTTCCTGTGAAGCGGGTGCAGGAGCAAATTTGAGACTGTCAACCTGTTTCTGGTCATACCAAAGGCCATAACCTTCCTCGGCCAGCTTTTTCCAAGGGAAATTAGCATTGGGATCTATTTTTCGAGAGGGCGCAATATCAGAATGGCCTATAAAATTCATTGCAGGGATTTTGTATTGCTGCTTCAGGTCTTTGAGCAGGGCCAGCAAACTTTTGATCTGCTTATCAGAAAAAACCTCAAAACCATCATTGTCCAGTTCAATCCCTATAGACGACGAGTTGAGGTCTGTATTGTTTCCCCATTGGCCCACACCGCCATGCCACGCCCGGTAATAATCATTGAGCATATGATAGATTTTCCCGTTATCACCTATTACGTAATGCGCACTTACTTGCGTGCGCTGCAATGTAAAGGTGCGTAAGGTCTGATTGAGTGAATCTTGCGCGGTATGGTGAATGACCACATAATCAGGCTTTCTCAGGTTAAAATTGGTTGTTGCCACCGCATAATCGCCATAGGTAAGGCTTGTATCTGCCGACTCATTGGGCGGTAACGGGCGCAATTGTTCCGCGTAGCGCTTGGCTCGTTTTTTATAAAAGCGGTTGGTTTTGCTATATGGATTGCCGCAGGCGGCTAATAAACAGCAAGAAAAGCCGATTATTAAGGTTTTTGAACCGATTTCTGCTAAAGTTTTTGATTTTTTTGATTTCATCGAAAAAAGTACAAATTAGGCGCTGGGTTCATCGTCAAATTTCCAGCGTACAAAGGCCTCCATGGCCTCGTAATCTGCCAGTCCCAGCCGGTTATAGTTCATGGCCGTTTCCCTGTTGCGTTCCTGGGCACGCATCCAGAATTCACGCTCATCATCGCCAGGAAATACGGGTCGGTCTTTTTGGGATTGATGCTGAAAAATAGCATGCTTTTTTTGTTCCACCTCTTGGGGTGAAAGAGGTACCGCCATTTCGATCTCATATTCTTCAAATTCCTGCCAGGCGCCACGGTACATCCACAACCAGCAGTCTTTGGTCCAGGATTCTGTTTTGCGAAGGCGTTCCAGCGCTTCCAGGATGATATTAAAACAGGTAATATGGGTGCCGTGTGGATCTGCGAAATCACCTGCTGCAAAAATTTGATGAGGTTTGATTTCCTGCAACAGTTTTATGGTGAGCTCTACGTCATTTTCTGTCACTGGGTTTTTTACCTTTTTTCCAGTTTCATAGAATGGAAGGGCCATAAAGTGTATGCTTTTATCCTGAAGACCGGCATAACGTGCGCCCGCGATCGCTTCAGACTTCCTGATAAAGCCTTTCACCTGCTGAATTTCCTTGAGATCAATATCGTTGGGCTGTTTGTTTTTGATAAACTCACGCATGTTCTCGTAAATATCGGTGAGCTGCTGGGTGTCTTCGCCGATGCTTCTTTTAAAATCTACGGCAAATTCCATATAGCGCAGCACATCGGTATCCCAGACTGCGGTATTTCCGGATGTCTGATAGGCCACGTGCACCTCATGACCTTGATCTACAAGCCGTATAAAAGTGCCGCCCATGGAAATCACGTCATCATCAGGGTGTGGACTAAAAATGAGTGAACGTTTTTTTGCCGGTTTGGCGCGCTCTGGGCGCTGCGAGTCATCTGCATGTGGCTTGGCGCCCGGCCAGCCTGTAATGCTGTGTTGCAAAAGGTTGAACACATGAATGTTAATGTCGTAAACCGGTCCTTTTTCGGTGGCCAGTTGTGCCATGCCATTTGCGTTATAATCTTCTTCGGTAAGTTTAAGGATTGATTTGTTAAGTGTGTTGGATAACCAGATAACTGCTTTTTTGACCAATGGCTCTTTCCACATACAGTCTTTGACTAGCCATGGCATTTTAAAACGGGTCAATTCTGAAGCGGCGTCTTCATCCAGAATAAATTCCACACTATCAGAAAGCTGTAAATACGTAGCGGGCACAGTGCCGGAAATCTCTCCTTCTACCGCTTTTTTGACAATAGGCGCCTTTTTTTTGCTCCAGGCCATGAGTATTATTTCGCGGGCTTTAAATATAGTGCCTATGCCCATAGTGATTGCTTTGGTGGGCACATTTCCCTTTCCACCAAAATCACGCGAAGCGTCACGCCTTGTCAAGTCATCCAGGGTGACCAGTCGCGTTCCAGAATTGGGAGCAGAACCCGGTTCATTAAAACCAATGTGACCGGTTCTACCTATTCCCAACACCTGTAAATCAAGTCCGCCCACAGCGGTGATTTTCTGCTCATAGTGCAGGCAGTAGGAAGCGATATCTACCTTGTCGAGTGTGCCGTCGGGAACATGTATATTTTCTCTCCTTATATCTATATGGTTGAAGAGGTTTTCATCCATAAAGCGCACGTAACTCTGTTTGGCATCAGGCTGCATGGGGTAATATTCATCCAGGTTAAAGGTGATCACATTTTTAAAGCTCAGTTCTTCTTCCTGGTGCATACGCACAAGTTCTTTATAAACCCCTACTGGGGTTGCTCCGGTTGCGAGGCCCAATACGGCCGGTTCATTCTTATCTTGTTTGTTTTTGATGATTGCAGCGATGCGCCGCGCTACTTTTTGAGAAGCGGTATTTTCATCTTTATAGACGCGCACCGGTAATTTTTCAAATCGGGTCTCTTCTAAAAAATTTAATCTTGCCATGGCTGGTTGTATACTTAGTTTATATGATTCTTTATTAACGTTGTTTGATTTTTGAAAATGGCATCCATGACTGCGATGGTAGCGCCATACAAGTTAGAATGCGGCCCCAGTGTAGAAAGCGCGATGGTCGTCTTTTCCTTGAGCTGCATCATGCAATACGTATTCATAGATTGCTGTATGGGTGTGGTGATAAACTGTTTGGCTTCTGCGATTTTTCCCTCCAGAATGATGATTTGCGGGTTGAAAAGCTGTATTAAAATAGCGATGCCCTTACCCAGATCTATTCCTATTGTAGAGAGCATGTTTATAGCAAATTGATCGCCTTTGTTTGCCGCTTCTATTACCATCTCGGGATCCATTTTTTCAAAATTTTCAGTACCCAGGTTGTTCAATAACGAGGTCTGTCCTTTTTTTAGACCTTCCTTGGTTTTGCGTACCAGGGCTAAGCCAGAAGCTTCGGTCTCGAGACAGCCCCGTTTACCGCAATGGCACAACAAACCGTCTTCGGTTAGGGGAATATGACCAAATTCACCGGCAAAACCAGATGCACCACCCTGCATTTTACCGCCCATAATAATGCCCATACCTATTCCCCAGTCCATAGAGATGACCAGCGCGTCTTTTTTATTTTTGGCTTGGCCAAAACGAAATTCGGCCAGGCAGGCACTTTTGGCGTCGTTGAGGATGACCACCGTTTTATTGAATTTTCGGGTAAGTTTTTCTTGGAGCGATTCCGGTTCTTGTTCGGTGAGGTAATAGGTGAAATTTTTACCTTCTTCCGTAGAAACCAATCCCGGCATGCTGATGCCCACCCCCATGAGCAAATGAGTATCTATCCCGGTCGTTTTTAAGAGATCTTGGGCGTTTTCATGAAGAAAATCAACAATATTTGAATCTTTTGAAATTTGAGTCTGCAGCGATTTTTGTGTTACAATACGGTGATTATTATCGATTACCGCCAGTTTTATTTGCAGTCTCTCTATGTGAATGCTCAGTACAAAAAAGGAATTGTCTGCCAGGCCGTACAGATCGGGTTTTCTTCCGCCTTCAGATTTACCTTGTCCTTTTTTGGTGATCAGCCCTTCGGCCAAAAGTTGATTGATCAACCCCATAGAAGTGGGCAGGCTCATGTTAAAACGGTTACATATACCAGCATTTGACGTATCACCATTAAGAAACAAATACTTGATGATCTGTACTTTCTGAAGGTGCTTTTTGCGTTCTACGTTCCCCAACTTCAGCAGTTTGTGCTCTTCCATTAAAAAGTCATTTAAAGCGGAAACCATAGATTTTATGAGGGTTGAGGGTTATAATTTTGTTCTTCACGACACACCAAGAAACTGAAAACTAAATGTAAATAAAAAAACTAAAACGAAATACTTTTTATAAATTTTTATAAAAGATAATTTATTTCCATAAAATTTATATCTTTATAGAGTCGCTACTGCCATTTACTTTTATTTAAGTTATGAATACATTTATGTAAAAACATGAGGTCATGCCACAATCGGGAAAGCATTTTTTAAAAAATTTCTCTCAGCAACGTTATTTTGCCCTTGATGTACTGCGCGGAATGACTATTGCGCTTATGATATTGGTAAATACGCCGGGAAGTTGGGCCACTATTTACGCACCTTTTGAACACGCTGCCTGGCATGGTTTTACCCTTACCGATCTGGTTTTTCCCACCTTTTTGTTTGTTATTGGGAACGCAGCTAGCTTCAGTCTTAAAAAGTACGAAAAAAGGTCAGAAAACGCTTTTTTAAGGAAGGTTTTTAAGCGCACCGCACTCATTTTTTTAATTGGGCTTTTGCTCAGCGCCTTTCCTTTTGTGTATCGTGCTGAAGATGGTTTGCATCTCAAAAATTTTACTACCGTGCGTATCATGGGCGTGCTACAGCGTATCGCATTATGTTATTGCCTGGCTTCGTTGTTGCTTCATTACTTAAAACTGAAAAAATCCCTGCTCGTTGGCGTGCTTATTTTACTGGGATACTGGGCAATTCTCTGGTTCTTTGGCGATCATCCCAACCCATACAGTCTGAAACATAACACGGTATTGAAGTTTGACTCCTTTATCTTCCCCAAAGAAAATCTCTGGACCGGTTTTGGGATGGCCTTTGATCCTGAAGGTCTGCTAAGTACTTTGCCTGCCGTGGTCAATGTGATCGTGGGCTATGCAGCGGGCGTTTTTATTCAAAAATTTGGAAATACCCAAAAAACGATCATAAACCTCGCGGTTTCTGGCTTTGCTTTACTCGTAATTGCTAAATTCTGGGATCTCTATTTTCCTATTACTAAAGGGATCTGGACGAGTACTTTTGTACTCTTCAGTACGGGTTGGGACTTACTCATCATTGCAGCGCTCATCCTCATTATAGAAATTGCCAACATCAGGGGCTGGACGTACTTTTTTGAGGCCTTTGGCAGAAATCCTTTATTTATCTTTATCATGTCTGGTGTCGTGATTACGCTTATGAATCTCATACAGATCGATGGCCAGTCGATCCACGGTTTGATCTATGAAAACCTCTTTTTGAGTTGGCTGAATACATATAATGCCTCACTAGGTTTCGCTATTTTCTACGTGCTATTGATGTGGCTGCTGGGTTACGTGCTCGATAAAAATAAAATATACATAAAAGTTTAAATAGTAATGAATAGAATTATACGATTAAAAAATATATGGGTCATTTTATTACTGCTTTTGCCCATTTTTACCCTAAAAGCACAAGAAAAATCTTCGGCTACGCCGGAATTTTTGCAATATACACAAAGCGCTTGGGTAGATTCTATCATGAAAACACTCACCCCACGCGAACGTATCGCCCAGCTGTTTATGCTGCCAGCCTATTCCACGCCTGGTAAAAGCAATGAGGAACAAATGTTGGAATTGATCGCAAACCAAAAAATAGGCGGCATCATTTTTATGCAGGGCGGGCCGGTAAGTCAGCTAAAGTTGATGAATGAATATCAAGACGCATCGGCTGTGCCTTTATTGGGCGCCACAGATGCTGAGTGGGGCCTGGGCATGCGCTTAGACAGTACCATGAGTTTCCCTTATCAGATGGCGCTGGGTGCGATTCAAGACGAAAAAATGATCAAAGATATGGGCGTGGAAATTGCGCGCCAACTAAAACTTGTGGGGCTACATCTCAATTTTGCGCCAGTTGTAGATGTGAACAATAACCCCGATAACCCGGTGATTAATTACCGTTCTTTTGGTGAAAACAAGGAAAATGTGGCCAAAAAAGGAATCGCCTACATGCAAGGTATGCAACAAGAACACGTGCTGACCACCGCAAAACATTTTCCTGGCCATGGCGATACAGCAACTGATTCTCATTTAGGGCTGCCGCAGATCAACCACAATATGCAGCGGCTCGACTCGCTAGAGCTTTATCCTTTTAAACAAGTGATCAAGGCCGGTATAGGTGGCGTGATGGTCGCGCATTTGAACATCCCGGCGATGGACAGTTCTGGAGTAGCTTCCACGCTTTCAAAATCTATCATTACTGGTATTTTAAAAGAAAAATTGGGTTTTCAAGGCTTAATTGTTACCGATGCGATGAATATGAAAGGCGTTACCGCAGGCAATGAAACCGGCGTTGTAGATAAACGCGCCCTTGTGGCTGGTAACGACCTGATCGAATTTACCGAAAATGTGCCAAAAGCGATCCAAGAGATTCAGAAAGCGGTTAAAAATGGGGAGATTTCGCAAGCGGAAATAGATGCGCGTTGCCGGAAGATTTTGGCCGTAAAACAATGGGTGAGGCTGAATGAATATAAACCCCTGCCGCTAGAAAATCTTGAAGAGGAGCTGCACCACCCGCAAGCTGAACTTCTTATGCGCAATCTGGTTGAGGCCTCGCTTACGGTGCTTAAAAACGATAGTAATCTCATCCCATTGCGCGAGCTTGATACGCTAAAGATTGCCTCGGTATCCGTTGGGGAAGAAGGTAAGACCACTTTTCAGCAATCACTTGATCTGTATGCAAAAGTGAAGCATTTCAACCTTCCGCGGAAAGCGGGAAGTTTGGAAACCAAAATGCTCACCGAAAAATTAAAAGCGTACAATCTGGTTATTTTTGGACTGCACGATTACAGCATCAGACCGCAAAACAGCATTCGCCTTTCCATGGAAGTACAGCAATTTATCAGTGCTTTTTCAGCTAAAAAAAATACGGTTTTCAGCGTTTTTAAAAATCCGTATGTGCTCGATAAACTGGAAAATATTGAAAAAGCTTCGGTACTCATTGAAGCCTACCAGGATTCCGAAACGACACAGGAAATGGCTGCCCAACTTATTTTTGGTGGTATTAACGCTTCCGGAAAACTGCCGGTAAGTGTGGGTGATAAATTCAAATCTGGAGCAGGGATAGACGTAAATGGTGGTCTGCGTTTTAAATATACGTTGCCCGAAGATGCTGGGATGAACTCTAAAGTGCTCAATAACCGCGTGGATTCGATTATGCAACAGGCTATGGAGGCGAAGGCGATTCCCGGCGGTCAGCTTTTTGTGGCCCATAATGAAAAAGTGGTGCTTTATAAAGCCTACGGCGTGCATGCATATAGCGACACCGTAAAAGTCAAAAAAACCGACCTCTACGATCTGGCTTCGGTGACCAAGGTTTCTTCTGCGTTGCCCGCGCTGATGAAATTGTATGATGAAGGTAAATTTGATCTACAGGCCGGTATTGACGATTACTTGCCCTATTTTAAACATTCTAACAAAGCGGGGATTCCCTTTCGGCAAATCTTGACGCATCAGGCGCGTTTTCAACCGTGGATTCCCTATTGGAAAAATACGCTGCGGAAGAACGGAAGTCACAAATGGTATACCTTTAAAAAAGATTCTTCTCGCCGCTTTCCCACCAAAGTAAGCGATCACCTTTGGCTGCACCGTAACTATAAAAAGAAGATTTTTAAGGCCATAAAAAAATCGCCGTTGCTGCCCGAGGCGAAATACAAATATTCCGGTCTGGCCTTTTACCTGCTGCCTACAATTGTTGAGAATATCACGGGGGAAGATTTTCAAAAGTACATACATTCTAACTTCTACGATAAACTGGGCGCAGTGACACTGGGCTATAACCCTTCGGGCAACTTTGACCTTGACCGTATCGTACCCACAGAACACGACTACCTTTTTCGCCACGAGCCCATTCATGGGCGGGTGCACGATGAGGGTGCGGTAATGATGGGCGGCGTTTCGGCAAATGCGGGGCTTTTTGCAAATGCCAATGATCTTGCCAAACTGATGCAGATGTACCTCAATATGGGCGAATATGGCGGCGAGCGCTTCATTGATGCCGCTACCTTAAAGGAATGGAGTACTACCCAGTTTCCCGAAAATGACAATTACCGCGGGATAGGTTTTGATAAACCCTATCTGGAATATAAAGGGGTAGATAGTAACACGGCAAAAGATGCCAGCAAAGCAAGTTTTGGGCACACCGGTTTTACGGGCATCATGGTCTGGATGGATCCCGAAGAAGATTTGCTCTACCTTTTTCTCTCCAACCGTGTACTGCCTACACGCGAGAATACCCGGCTGTATTCGTTGAATACGCGCACGCAGATTCAGCAGGTTTTGTACGACGCGATCAAGGCGTACTAGAGAAAGAAACCACATGGCGCTCTATTTTACCGAAAATCCCAGTAGTTGATAGTATTTTTTTAGAAATGGGCTAGAAATCAGTTAACTTTCTGATTCCCGGAGTTTGATATACGATTCTAAGGCATTTAAAATTGTGAATGCAAGTGATTTTTTTGAAATTATTCGTGGATAATTATCAGGAGAGCATTCTTGCGCATTTTTAGAAACTTAAACGTATGGTGATAAATTATTTAGTAGTAGTATGAGTACATTAAAAAAAAGCAGTTGGTGCCTTTCGTTAATTTCTGGAATTATAGGTAGTCTGGCAATGTATTTCCTGATGAAACTGGGTATTAGCAAAGGTTTTGCGCCTTTTAATGTGCCACCATCTGCGGCGATGACGATAAAAATGGGCTTGGAGTTAGAACCTCTGGCACTCATTATCCATTTAGTTTATGGAGCTTTGGGATCGCTCGTCATGATCGGGATATTTAAGACTCGCTCATCTATAAAAACAGGGCTTATTTTTGCTTTTATGCTGTGGTTGCTGTTTATGATGATTTACAGCCCAATTATAGGTTGGGGTTTTTTTGGTTTTGGCGAAGCCTCAAATTTAGCTGAAAATGATCCCTTATATCTGGAATCAGGGCTGAAATTTCTTTGGGTTACCCTGGTTTTGCATATTGTGTATGGTATCGTGATTGGCCTGCTTAATAAAGCTTTCGCTAAAAAAGAGCACGTTAATGTATATCAAAGCAGATCGTAAATTTTAGTAATTGAAAATATGTTTTTTACTGGAAAACAGCTAATTTAACCTCCAAAAGAACCAATAAACCTTCATTTTTATGGATTTAATAGCGGCATTAAAAAAGGAGTTTGATACTGAAACTCAGATTACACGTAAGTTCCTAAAGTTAGTTCCAGAGGAGAAGTACCATTGGGCACCGCACACAAAAAGTATGTCGCTTAAGCAATTAAGTGGTCATATTGCCGAGTTGCCGTATTGGGTTAATATGGCGGTGCACAGCGATGGGCTTGATTTTGCCAAAAATGAATACCAGCCACCGGCGATCGAGAACAGCGATGATTTATTATCGCTTTTTGAAAAATCGGTAAAAGATGGAAAAAACGCCTTAAATACCGTAGAAAGCGAACAATTTACTGAGAGTTGGCAGCTTAAAAATGGCGATCAGGTACTCTGGGACGGTACTACCTACGAAATGATTCGCCATGCCCTTGCGCAGCAGATCCATCACCGTGCGCAGCTGGGGGTTTATCTACGCCTACTGGATATACCCATACCGGGGAGTTATGGCCCAAGTGCGGATGATCAAAGTTTTTAAGGGCATTTTTTCATCTCTAGGAGACTTTTCAATACGTTTTGCCAAAAATAAAAACCCCTAGGATTTATAAAAATCCTGGGGGTTTCCGTAATAAACACCTAATTAATAATTTATACTTTGAGATCACCTTCTTTGCTGATGTCAGGTTGTTTGCCGGTGACCGCGCCCACACCCATTTTTAACAAGGAGATCAATTTGCCGCTTTTGGGTTCCCAATAATGGGCTTCTTTTGGTTTTATTTGAATAGCGGTAAGATTGGGGTCATTAACCCCGTCAAACCAGTTATCATCAGTCTTGCCGTAGAATTCTTCCAGTAATACCTTATCGGTACGTATTTCGGCACTGCCGTAAACAGTAAGAAATTCCATGGAGGAAGGATCGCTATAGGTAAGGTGCACGTCTCCAAAAACATTGATGTGACTGTTATGCTGACTGTCTTTTCCACTCAAAAACCAAATGGAACCCGAATCGTCCACCTTTTTGGTGCTCATGGGTATGGTATGAAAAGGGGTATTTTTCAGGTCTGTCGCCATCATCGCAAAATCGATGGACTCCGCCATTTCTTTGATTTTATCCTTTGCTTCCTTTGTATATAGATTCTTTGTAGACATGATTTTCAATTTTTTTATTGAAATTACCACTTTAATTCAAAGATTTTGTCGGGAAATGGAATCTTTATGAATACTTTAATGCTTTGCTTTCTTTAGAAAAAGGCTTTAAATATCCAATTTTCGGGTATAAACCTTCGCCTCTTTGGGCTTTTGCTTTTTCATGTCGTAATCTTTGCTGAAAAATTCATCGCACCACAGGCAGACATTTCCCGTTTCAATGGCGCGTTGTAGTCCTTCTTTAGCCGAAATACCGATACTTTCACCCACGCCATAAATATCGCCCTGATTGAGTTTTTGCATCACCTCATGTTTTGACATGCGCTGCAAAACTTCTGAAACTTTTTCTTTACGGGCGTCGCCCATAGGAGCTTTTGTGCCTGGGCAGCACGGGTTAATTTTCCATAGTTGTATGGAAAGTTCCTGCATTACGTCTTTGCTCTCGTGGCCCAAAAATCCACGTGCTCCAGAATGGATTGCGCAAAAATTGTGGGTGCCGTCTTTTTTCCAAAGGTCTTTTTCCAGCGCGCGGCCGCGGGCCCAGTTTCCGCCTAGCCACATATCTTCTGTAGCGCCAAAAAACCCATAGGAAAGTGGCCGGGAAAGGATGTCCTTTTCTTTGGCTTCAGTAGTTATTTTGGGCTGTCCCTCTACAAAGTCGATGCCTTTACTTTCAAATAATTCGGAAAGTTCTTCCTTGCGCGCACCCTGTTTTTTGTGATAGCGGTCTATACTTGCGATAGAATAACGGTCTACACCTTTTTCTATGAGCGTTTGCAGCACTTTTGGGTTTAGCAGGTCACCATTAAATTGCAGGGTTACAAAAAGCTTATTGTTATATTTACGGGCGAGCGCGTCAAGAATAGCGTACAGCAATTTTTTATCGGCCAGCGGTTCACCGCCGCTTAAAATAATCTGTTTTAGACCTGAGGGCAAAGACGTAATGCAGGAACTTTCCATACAACTATGGAAAATTAACCCGTGCTGCCCAGGCACAAAAGCTCCTATGGGC
>DRGP01000163.1 GCA_011050015.1 Leeuwenhoekiella sp.
CAGAAAGCTATGGCTGCGGCAGGGGCAGATGAACTACGAAGGCAGCGTAATGGGGCCGAATTACGAGAGATGCTTGCCGATGAAAAATTGCAGCGTAAAAACTCACAATATACGCTCATGTTTATACTTACGGTACTTATGCTGTTTTTCATAATATATATGTATATAAGTACTCGTATGCGCAAGTCGCTTGTTAAGAACCTAAAGCAAAAAAATACAGAACTTATAGTTGCGAAAGAAATGGCTGAGGAAAGCACGCGGGCCAAAAGTGAATTTTTTTCTACGGTAAGCCATGAGATGCGTACCCCACTTTATGGCGTGACCGGTATGGTTAACGTACTTCAAAATTCTAAAGCATCAGATGAGTTTAATGATGAATTTGATTCCCTTAAATTCAGCGCATTACATCTTCTGGATATTATCAATGATCTTCTTGAACTTTCAAAACTTGATGATGAATCTTTCGAATTTCATGAACACGCTTTTGATATCGATGATTTTATGCGCGAGATCATTACATCGTTTGATAAATCACAGCTGAAAAATACCAACGAGATTCACTTAATGCAAACATGGGATTGTCCAAAAATTCTTATAGGTGATAGTCGCCGTATTGCCCAGGTTTTAATCAATCTTATCAGCAATGCCATAAAATTTACCCATAACGGCAATATCTATATCAGACTATCCTGTAAGCAAGCCGATAGTACGTCGCAAAATATACGCTTTGAAATAGAAGATACCGGTCAGGGTATTCCTAAAAGTAGTTTACAATCTATTTTTAAAGAATTTAACCAAGTAGAAAGCCCAGATTTAGAACGCAAAGTGGGAACCGGTCTTGGACTTGCCATTGTACAGAAAATTTTAGGGAAAATGCATTCAGAAATTCAAGTGGAGAGTGAGGTGGGCAAGGGCAGCATTTTTAGCTTTAACCTGCAGCTTGAGGAAGCACCGCCAATTCCTGGTGAGAATATAAAATTCCCACTTAAAGCAGATACTGATGAACAGGATAAAGTACTTAATGCCTCTAAGGTCTTAGTTGTAGATGATAATAAGGTTAACCGTATTGTAACCCAGCGTTTGCTGGAGCAAAAACAGGTAGAAGTCACTACCGCAGCGAGTGGTAAAGAAGCCATCCAGCTGATGCTTCATAATACCTTTAATTTAGTTTTAATGGATCTGCAAATGCCAGAGATGGACGGTTTTGAAACGGTGAGCGCCTTGCGTAAATTTGACACGATTACTCCAGTTATCGCACTTACAGCTTCAGAGGTTAACGCTCTTAAAAAACGCCTTAAGGCCTGTGGTTTTAATGACTCTGTAACAAAACCTTTTAATCTAGAAGATTTTTATGCGTTACTAGCCAAAAATTTACTGAATAAACCGCAAGTGCCTATTTCCTGATCAGCGTGCTTGTTTACTTTAATTGATCCACAGGTAAATTTTGTAAAAAGGTAACCGCATTAGGACCTTCATTAAAAATAAGATCTATCACAGAAACTTGACCATTAAAACCTGTCGTCTGTGTAAAAACCTGATCATATTCTGGCATTGCTACGGGAATATTACTTTTTTTAGCATTGGCAAGCCTTCTGAAATCTGAACTTTTTGGTTTCTTTTCATAGGCGGTTGTCATTTCAAATTCTTTTGAAATATTCAACATTTCAAAGAGCAACTGTATTCCTTTAAGATTAAAGTCCAGTAATTGCTCATATTCGGTATGGTACAGTTCTGTTAGATCATCCTCGTAGAATTCAAAAAAGGGGGAGGAGCGATAAGCAATCTGTATAGAACGCCAGTGCTGTCGTTGCCACAAAAAATTATTTTCTATCAGTGCATCGGCCGTTTTTTTACGTACGGTGTTGTGATTATGCTTAACAGGTATAGTAAGCCCCAGCCTTCCATTTGCCGTGTTAATATAGGTCCTGTTTCTATAACTTTGCTTTTGGTAATTATCCTGTATTTCAACAACTACATGATGCGCTCGTATCAAAACGGCCATTGTTGTGATTGTAGGGAGGTATGTGGGTATGATAAGGGCTTTTTCCAAATCTTAAAAAGTTAAAATTCAAAAGTAAGATGAAAATTGTAAGAAGCCTAACAATTTGATCTTTTCAGGAAATTGATTTATGCCCAAGATTAATTTTCGGATATGGTAAAATGTGTTTAAAATATTTTGAATAATAGTTTTTTAAAACTTACAGCTATAATATTTACTTTTTATCGATATTTTGATATATTTGCACTGACAAAATTCCTATCATTCCCCTATTATTAATTCATTGATAGCGCATATCGATATTTTAAGATCTATTCTATTACGGCTCATATTGGTTTTTGCCCCTACCGGATTCTTTGCACAAGCTAGCCAAGTAGATGATTGCAATTCTCCACAACTCAAGCATCTTTTTCAAGATGTTATTCATTCTATGGATCAGAGGGATTATGATCTGGCCATTGCAGGATCATTAGAGATTATAGAAAAGGCAGAAAAGATCAAGTGTTATGGATATCTTAGTGATACCTATAATCTTTTAAGTATAAGTTATTTTGACCTAAGGGATACCGTACCAGCAAATCTATATGCTAAAAAAGCGCTGTCTTATGCCGAACTTTCCAAAAATGATACCCTTCTTGCTAATGCTTATAACAATCTCGCAGCTTTTTATATATATAAAAAGAAAGACCAGCAAAAGGCAATGCGCTTGTATCAAAAATCGCTCAAAATAGCCCAAAAGATCAATGACAGCAGTTTTCTCAATGCCGCACTAAATATTGCAGAACTGCATAAAAATATGGGCAACTTTAAAGCAATGCCCAGCTATCTCCAACAGGCGGAAAGTAGTTTAAACCAAAAAAATATTCAGTATGATGATCCCCGTATATACCTCGATATTCAATGGGCGGATTACTATTATCATAACAATCAAAAACAACGTGCGCTAAATCATTTCGAACAGGCTTTTAAACGCGTAGAAAAAGACAGTCTACGTTTACTTGCAATAGATTTTTATGCCCGCTATGCCGATCGCCTTCATGAACAAAAAGCCTATAAAAAAGCCTTTGAGGTTGAAAAAAGGCTTTTGGCATACGAACTTGAGGCCACACGTATCGAGAACGAAGAAAGCTTACTCATTGCAAAAGCAAAAGCAGAGACAGAGGAATACAAAAGACAGCGGAATGAGGCCAAATTGCAGGAACAGCTGGCAGATCAACATCTCGAACGTAAAAACACCGAAGGCATATTACTGAGTATCCTGCTTATATTGCTCCTTATTTTCATGGGTTATCTTTTTTTAAGCACCAGATCCAGAAAATCGCTTATAATCAATTTGAGAAAAAATAACATTGCCCTTAAAAAGGCCAAAGAAATTGCGGAAAAAAGCAGTGTGGCAAAGGCACGTTTCTTTTCTACATTAAGTCACGAGATGCGCACCCCTCTCTACGGTGTTACCGGTATTGTTTCACTCTTAGAAAAGAGTTCTGATTTTAAAAAACATAAAGAAGAACTTAGTTCGTTAAAATTCAGTGCTAATCATTTGCTTGATATTATTAATGACCTGCTTGACATATCAAAACTTGAAAATGAAACTTTTGAGCTACAAAACAGACCATTTAACCTGAGAAACTTGATTCAGGAAATTGTTAATTCTATAGATCAATATGCCACAGATCAAAAAAGCCAGATTCATTTAGAAGTTAGTCCTTCTGTTCCCAATTATCTTATTGGCGATTCCAGGCGTTTATCGCAGGTACTCTTGAATATATTGAGTAATTCTATGAAATTCACCAAAAATGGCGATATCTGGATAAAAATAGGGAGTGTCAAGCAAGAAGGAGGTCCTTACGACATAGCATTTTCCATTGAAGATAACGGGGTGGGAATTGATGAAAAATCGCAGCAGATCATTTTTAATGAATTCAGCCAGGTGGATAACGAAGCATACGATCCCGAACGTCTGGGAACAGGCTTGGGCCTTCCCATAGTTAAAAAGATACTGGAAAAGATGAAATCTTCCATTCATCTGGAAAGTGAGAAAAATTCTGGTACTCATTTTACTTTTACAATAACTTTTGAAGAAGCGACGCTCCTTGAGGTGATTGAGTTTAGCTCTTCCAAGAAATATAAAGCTAAAAAAGATAAAGAGTACCATGTGCATGGAGCTTCATTTCTCATCGTAGATGACAATAAGATCAATAGGATGGTGACTAATAAAATACTTGTAGAACGGGGCGCTAAAACGGCAGAGGCATCAAGCGGTGAAGAAGCGCTTAAAATGGTGAAAGAAGAACATTATGATCTGATATTAATGGATATCAATATGCCAAATATGAATGGTTTTGAGACCACGCAGGCCATTCGTAACCTCAATATCAAGATCCCTATCATTGCACTTACTGCTGCAGATGCTTCTTATATGGAAAAGAGGATCAAAACCCACGGTATGAACGGCGCTATTATAAAGCCTTATAGCATGGAAGAATTCATGAAGATTATAGATGAACACCTACCATCAAATAATAAAACCATAAGTATCTAGTCAATACTTATGGTTTTGAGTAAACATAATTCGCTGCTGTAAGATTTTCTATTTAATGCATCTTAGATTTTAGGCTTCAATAAATTTTTATTCCTTTCTTAGTTGACGCTGTATTTTTTCTATAGCAGATTGTATTGATTTGTCAGGTTCGATAACATTATAAGATCCCCAGAAATTAGGATCTGCAAAACCAGAGGCCTCATCTGCAAGAATACTTCTGGAATTGAATTTTTCGTCAGCCTGTAGGGCAAGTGCGCTCGTCTCATTTTGCCAGTCTGTAATAAGCATCTCGCTATTTATACGATAGCGTGAGTTAAATAATCTACCCTTCCAATCTACCACAAATTCCAGTTGTATGTTACTGTACCCATAATACCATTTGCCGTCTTTCTCCCGGTAGTCTACACGGTAATTGGCGACCACGGGTTCTACATCTACACGGTTGGGTTTTTTTCGGACGAACAAATCCCTTGCTAATTTTTCGTTATCTAAATTCAAACTATATATTGCGCTGGTTAGTGCCTTACTATTGGCGTCGATAAACAATTTTCCATAGTATAAAGGATCTATAATATTTTTTTTCTGCTCGAAATTTATAACATAAACGAGTTTATCGTCAATTCGAGTCGAATTTCCAAAGCTAAAATCGTATGTGGAAATCAACTCTGGCGTAAAAAAATATTCGGGATATTTTATCACATCGGCAAAGAGTGCGTTAAAAGGGCCACCCTCCAGTTTTAATGCAATAGTATCCAGTTTATTGTAATCTGTTTTTTTTCTGGCTTTATATAGCTTGACGCGATCCCTTCCGCCCCTGGTGTACGGTTTTTTATCCACATTGACTACAGCTTCGGCCAGAGAAACCGGCGTACGGCGTTTCTTTATGGTCTCGCGGTAAAAAGCGGTCATATACGAATCTGAATTTAAGTAATTTTCATCCCTGTTTTTAAAGACGGCCCGTATGAGACCCTCTGCAGTACTGGGCCTGTTGATATTAACCTCGGCAAGTTGTGTAGCCTGCGGCTGAAGTTCAATAATGGTGTTAAGAGACTTAAATTCAGAAATAATAATAAGTAAAGTCTCATAGCCTACCGCGCTTATCTGCACTTTCGCCTTGGGTCTGTCCTTTGGTGCTTTCAGTGAAAACTCACCATCGCCATTGGTCAATGAGGCTATATTAGTGCCCTGTATGGTGAGGCTTACAAACGAAATGGGATCTTCGTTAAGCGCGTCGCGCACAGTTCCCTTATATTCCACATAATCGGTAGCCTGCGCAAAGCTGGCACCTGTGTAAAGTAGCATTCCCACAAAAAGCAGGGAGATCAGGTTTTTGAGCTGTCCAAAAGACTTTCGCACAAAAAATATTTTATAAATTGAGTCCATAATTACAGATTTTTAACTCTTATTAAGATAGTGATTTATATCGATAAATGACTATATTATTATAATTTTTTATTCAGTTGGCATGATTTCTGAGAATATGCTAAAAGCAGGCTAAAAACTACCTGTTGGACAGATTTCTGAATGAAGTTTTTATTTATTGATGTCACAAAATGATATTTTTACCGTTAGTAAAGTGCATATGATCGTATTATCTTTTAAAAGTCCCCCCATTATTATCAATCTGTGCCATAGCAGAGCTCCCTGCTTTTTGTGGGAATGCTACTTTACACAGGTGCCAGCTTTGCGC
>DRGP01000164.1 GCA_011050015.1 Leeuwenhoekiella sp.
AATGGATTGAAACTTGGTACAACAGAAGAAGAATGCACTCCACCTTGGGGTATAAAACTATAGAGGAATTTGAAATAGAAATGTATAATCAAAATGTAGCAGCATGACCCTTATCTAATTGTCCACTTTTTTGTTGCAAGTCCATAATACAGACATTAAAATAATTGAAAACACAGAAACGACATATGTACAGATAGAGCCAAAACTAAGACTGTACGCTATCACAGGTCAATGTACACAGCCAGGGGCAGATTACATTTGGATAGGGTCAAATATGCAGTACAGAAACAATCGCGATCTGGGTGTGGGAGGTTTCTTCGTCGAAATCAGCGACGAGCCACTGGTGGGCGGTAATCTCAGCACAAGGCTATCGGACATTCAGAAACTCAACAATCAGGTGCAGCAGATCACCGAAGACTTGAACCTTGACCCAACGATAGGCTACGCACTTGATGAAGTTGAAATAGGCACCGCGGAAGTACCCGCGTATATTGTTCGACCCGATGACTATAACAGTAAGGGGAAAGCTTCTTACCTGCTCATACACATACATGGCAACGGTCAGAACCGTACCAATAATGGCGGCCCCGCGTTCAAACAGTTCTGTAGGGACAATAACATTATGCTTGCCACAATCAACGGGCAGGATCAGAGCAACCCGCCCTTCACTACGACGGCAAGCGGCTGGGGAAATCAAGAGCACTACACACGCTATTTGCGCCTGTACAAATATTGCCAGGACACCTATAATCTGACCGACGAAGTGATATTGACCAGTGGCAGCATGGGCGGTCTGGTTGCCGGTCATTTTGCATATACAAAACCGTTTCCCATAGCATTATGGGTCAATTTTGGGGGGGTACCAAGTTTGTCCAAAATGTTTGAGATTGAGAGTCGCCGCCCCGCCATAAGGAACAGTTACGGCATGGCAGAGGACGGCAGCGATGACGCGAACGTGGCCGATTTCATTCTCGGCTATGACTGGTACGCGATGGGCATGTTGGACATTGCCGGAACGCCGCACAAGGTAGGTTTTCCACGGGTGTACACCTATGCGGGGCTTTCAGATGGCATCGTTCAATATCAGTTTGGGGGCACAGGGGAAAATGGTGAAGCCGTGTATCAGCGCTATGTGGCCGCCCTCCAGGCAGCCGGTGGTTTCGCTACCTATACGAGCCGTGCCGATGTGGGGCATGCGGCCGACGAGCTTATGGACGACGCCGTGAACGACGGAATACTAAGGAAAGAACTAGGAATATAATAAATAAATAAACATGAAAAAGATAATCACACTTTTAATTGCGCTGACCCTGCTAAGCTGCGGCAATCCCACCCCTAACCCCTCCCGAGGGGATGGGGATAAAACCATAGACACGGTGATCCCGCCACCACCCAAACCCGTGGACAGCGTACCGGTAGTAGACACCATACCACCGCCACCGCCACCGGTCGTAGAAGATACCATAATACCTCAAAAGCCTGTTTATGCGATCTACACGCTAGATGCGGATGCCTACGGGATCATTCAGGGCAAGGTGACAGATGCGCAGGCACTGGCCAATCGTTACGCTCTGGAGGAAGCTATACAGGACGCTGCCGAAAAACAGGTGGATACCTTTAAAATCGGTGTTTTTGATGGTTATTTTGATGTTTCTACGGTTACCAGCCAGACGAATAAGAACTTCTACCCGTGGGTTGAAGGGATCAACATCCCCAGTGATTTTAACCTGGTAATGAGCGATAGTACCTACTTAAGGGTGCAACCAAATAATTCGCCACGGTACTCACTCTTCTCCCTATACTTTTCTGATAACACCTATATAGAAGGTGGACACCTTATAGGGGAGCGCGAGTTTCACACGTGGAGCGGTTCTGGAAGTGACGAATGGGGGCACCTGATTGATATCAACAGCTCGCAAAACGTAACTATTAACGGCGTAGAAGCCAAGCGCGGCAACGGTGATGGTTTGGTGGTGCATAGCCGGGAATTTAGCTTTAAGGAGAATTACGTACCCGCCAAAAATGTGCTTATCATTAACTGCAAAATCATTGAAAACCGCCGCCAAGGTATAAGCATTACCGATGGTCAAGATATAATCGTTGAGGATAATTATTTTGAAGGTACGGGTACGACAGTTGGTAATTCCGAAGGTACGAATCCGCGCTTTGACATAGATATTGAACCTTACCGAGAGCGAAGCAAAGAAACCGGGGAGATCATTTGGTATGAATGGGTAGAAAACGTAACCCTTCGCGGAAATAAATCTATAGGCTCCGACAAAGGCTCGTTTATCGTTGCCGGTGGGAAAAACATACTTATCGAAAATAACCACGTAGCACAAGGCATGGGGAATAAAGCGAGTGAAGGCGTTGTAATAAGGAATAATGTTTGTGAAAATTATGACGAAAACTATACCATTCTGCCCGGTATTTTTGCAGGCGACGGAACAGAAGTGTATGGCAACACAATTAACGGGTTTAGTCATTCAGTACATCTAAGCGGTGAAAATGTGGAATTTCACGATAATGAAGCCAGGGATTTCAGAAGTGCCGGCCTGTACCACCGGTATAATTTGAAAAACTCTAGGATAGAAAACAATACATTCATTAGCAATTCGCCAAAAGCCTATGCAATGTTCTTGCACCTGGCAACCATTGAAAATACAGAAATAATAAATAACACTTTTGAATCGGTTCGCAGCGCACTTAAGACCGTTTCTGTGAACGAGGGCAACGATTATACGTTTATGATTGAGGATAACGAATTTAAAAGCCGCGATAGGAATACGGTATTCAAAAGTTCAGGGATCAAATTTGTAGGCAACCATTTTAATAATCAACTCGAGTTCAAGGAATCTACAGATATTGAAGTTGAACAAAACACCATTGAATCCACAACAGACGCTATCGTCTTCAAAGAGGACGTGGGTACAATTTCTATTATAGGAAACAAGTTGATTACAGGTGGCAAGTGTACCGAAGCAAAATTCGATCCCGCTAATCTAATCGAGCACTCCAATGAATGTATTTATCAATAATCATCAATCAATAATCAAAATCGAACAATTATGAAAAAGTTAATGTTAGTAATAGTGGCCCTGCTTATGGGCAGTAGTGTTTTTGCCCAGGCGCTGTCTCCGGAGATCAACTGGATGGAAATGTTTATTTGGGCCGGTGGCGGTTTGCTTTCCATAGAGAAAGTGGCGCAGGGGGTTTTACTCATCACACAGGCGCTTAAAAAGCTCACAGGATCTAACGGCACGATTACCTGGGTTATTTCCATCGGGGTCGGCCAGGCTATTGCTGTGGTGGGAAAATTGCTATTGTCTGGTATCTTTCTGGATGTGCCATGGGTGGCCGCTCTGGTGCTAGGATTTGCGGGAACGCTGCTGGCCAATGAAGTATTTACCGTGGAAGAGATCAAAGACTTGTTGAAGCGGAAATTACCGCGTGACGATCAATCAGCATAAACCACCCCTAGCCCCTTGCCCTCCTCTCCGTTCCTTCGACGGAGGCAGGAAAGGGAGAGAAAAATTTAAAAAACAATTATGACTATTACCGTTTACCGCGCTGCTGACGTACAAGTCTCCCAGTTTGAAATAGATGAAGAAACTGTGTTTACCGAGAAGTTTATGGGTGAGCATAAGATTGTCGCGCCATTTATCGCAATTTCTGTGCTGCCTATTCAGATTGGGGATTACATCGTGCATGGCGCGGAACGGTTCTATGTCAATGCACCCCCAGGCGTGCAGAAAATCAATAATTTCACCTATGCATACAACATTACTTTTGAGGGCGAACGCTACGCCCTGTACAATAAGCTGCTCTTAGATGAAGGCGCAGCAGATTTCAGTTATCATGGGAGCCCGGAGGATCACTTGCTTTTGCTCCTGGAAAATATCAACAGCACGCAAGGCGGCTGGACGATCACGGAGGTGGCCGACCTGCCCGCCAAAACATTGACCTACAACGCAGACAGCTGCCGTACCGCACTCACAAAGATCGCTGAACAGTTTGACCTGGAGTTCCGTATTGCCGGGCGGGCAATTACGATGGTGCGTAGTGTGGGTGTAGAAACAATCATGAGTTTCAGTTATGGCCGGGGTGCAGGCTTATACAGCCTTACCCGCGATGCTATTGAGGAAAAGAACCTGGTAACGCGGGTATACGGTTTTGGGGGACGTAAGAACCTGAGCTATGATTATAGGAATGGTGCGAAGCGTTTGACTTTTGAGGAACGATATATTGATATCAATACAGATATTTATGGTATCAGAGAAGGTGTCGTAACCTTTGATGATATCTTTCCGCAGCGCACCGGAACGGTTACAGGGATCAATCCCGAAGACCGGTTTCAGTTTGAAGATGGCGCGATGGAATTTGACCTTAACGAATATCTACTGGAAGGTACCGTGGCCAAGGTAGTGTTCAAGACAGGGGCACTGGCCGGTTATGAATTTGAGATTGAACGCTATCGCGATGATGCAAAAGTGTTCAACTTTCTGGAATTTGCCGAAGAGGATGATTATGTGCTCCCCAATGACCTGAACTTTCCAGAAGTGGGAGATGAATATACACTTGTGGATGTCGGGATGCCTGAGATCTACACTATAGAAGCAGAGCAGGATGTTAAAGATGGCACTCAAGAATATGCTGAAGAAAATGGCGTACCACGGGTGACGTATGATCTTGATATGGATGAAAAGTATGTGCGGGAGACCGGAGCATATGTAGAAGTTGGTTTTATAGTGCGAATTGAGGATACGAATCTCGCAATAGATAACCGTATACGCGTGGCCGAAGTGAACTATCCGCTGGTGAACCCCGATAAGCGCAAAGCTAAGATTGCCGATACGATCCCTTATACCATCGTGGAGCGCACGATTGCCGATACCATAGACAATAAGACCGAAGTGGTGAATGTAGACCGCAGGCGCATTGAACTGGCCAGGCGCAGTGCAAAGCGGTTCCGTGATCTTCAAGGATTGTTGTTTGATGCTGATGGGTATTTTGATGGCAGCAGGATCAAACCCAATAGTATTGAGACGCTTATGCTTACCGTGGGGGCGAAGTCCCAGAACTTTGGACTTATCGGTGTTAGCATTGAAGCCAATGCCGGGGGCGATGTGAACGCGATGAACATCAGCGCGGGGCAGCTCGCTCACTACGAGATCGAGATTGAAGGGCTGGGTTACGTGTGGGACGTGGATGGCGCGATCTTTACCGGCTTGGATCCTGAAAAACCCTACTATGTATATGCAAAATGTGCCAGCACGAGCCTCACGGGCGTGTGGGAGATCAGCGAAACCCCCAGGCGCACGACTGATGAAGTGGGCTATTACCTGTTTAACCTGGGCGTGCTCTATGCGGTGAATGAAGGCCGCCGCGACTTTGACTTTACCAACGGCATGACCTACATCAACGGGGATACGATCACCACCGGCCGGATCAAGAGTCTGGACGGTCTGAACTTCTTTGATCTGGCGCAGGGGAAGTTCAAAATAGGCAATGAGGAGAGCAGCCTGGACTATAACGTGACCGAAAAAGGCCAGCTCACGCTGAAAGGTGTTCTGGTAAGCTCTATGATTTTTGCCGAGGATGCTGTGATTGAAAATCTACTTGTGCGGAATTTGAAAACAAGGGAGAACGGCCGCAGGATTGAGATTACGGAGGCGGGAAATAATTTAATGATGTATGATGAGGATGGAAATGAGGTGCTGCGCATTGATGATGATATTGAATCTAGTGGTGAACCGCCATACAATGCTATAGGAGGTATCCGCACAAGAAACCCTATCAATGACAGGCAGGCGCGAATGACAGCCCGTGGGTACTATGCGGATGGTGCCGGTGTACGCACAAATTATGGTCTTACTTCAGTTGCTGGACGTTTGCTTGAAAACCAGTATTTGCCTGGTGCCGGTGTGATAGGCACAAATGAGAGCGGAAACGATATTAACTACGGTGTTCGGGCTGTTGGTGGCATGCATGTGGCTGGTGGCGGCCGCGGGCTACATGTGGAGAATGCGGTTCATTATAACGTCAGGAGTGTTACCACAAGCACGAGCGTAAGAAAAGACGATTACACATTGAGCTGTTATAACCAGGTCAATATCGCCGTACTGCTCCCGCCAGACCCTTATAAGGGAAGAATGGTGCTGATACGGAGAAATAACTCATCCAGGATAAGCGCGCAAGGGAATGGTAATCAGATCCTGCGCCAAGGGTTAAGTAATGAAGTGGATGTAGGTGACGGTGCCGGAGATTGCGGCTTATTTGTTTTTGATGGAAGCTACTGGTTGTACAACGTCTGGTTTAGATAAAAACCCCCAGCAAGCATTTAAAGATCTCACTCAATTAAATACAAAAATCCACTTGGGACAACTGGGGGCAAGGCCATCAGATTCCAAATGGATTTTATTAATTGAGTGAGACAACAAAGATATGCTAAAAGACCTAAAAACGCCTATTAGTTACTATGGCGGAAAACAAAATCTCGTAACTACCATATTACCTTTAATACCAGACCACCGTATCTATACCGAACCCTTTGTGGGAGGTGGTGCCATTTTCTGGTCAAAGCGACCAAGCGATACCGAAGTCATCAATGACTACAACCGAGAGTTAATCAACTTCTATGAATGTGTGCAAAATGAATTTGTAGAGTTGGAAAAGATGGTGCGCATCAGCCTGCACAGCCGGTCGCTACACAACGACGCCACTGTGATCTATAACAACCCTCACATGTTTGACAGACTGCGGCGGGCGTGGGCTATCTGGGTGCTGGCCGCGCAGAGCTTTAGCAGCATGCTTGATGGGTCTTTTGGGTATGACCGGATAGGAACGACTTCAAAGAAAATCCTCAATAAACGCAATGCGTTTACCACGGACATGGCCATACGGATGCAGAATGTTCAAGTGGAGTGTACCGATGCCCTGCGCGTGATACGCTCGCGGGATTCAGTTGAGGCCTTTCATTATTGTGACCCGCCCTATTTTAACAGCGATTGTGGCCATTACGATGGATATAGTCAGGAAGATTTTGAAAGTCTCTTAGACACGCTTTCAGGCATTCAGGGTAAGTTCTTGATGAGTAGCTATCCCAGTGGTGTATTAGAGCGCTATAGTCAAAAGCATGGCTGGTACACGCGAACACTCGAACAAAGCGTGAGTGTGGCCAATGGAACGGGTAAGCCGGGTAAAAAGAAGATAGAGGTGCTAACGGGCAATTATGATCTGGGGAACCCTAGAGCGGCTTTAAAATTGTTTTAAACTGCATTTAAATTGTACTTTTCGTTTTCAGATATTGTACTTTTCGTTTTCGCGATTATAGAATTTAGTTATATTTGCCCTCTCAAAATAAAAAAATGGGGATGTAGCTCAGTTGGCTAGAGCGCTTGACTGGCAGTCAAGAGGTCGTCGGTTCGAGCCCGATCTTCTCCACAACTAATTAACAGGAACGCCCTATTTGCGGTATATAGCAGATAGGGCGTTTTTCATTTTCCCCACATAGTCCCCACAAAAGGTTAACTGCGGTAATTAACACGAATAGTTGAGGTATATTTTAGTTTGTGTATCGTTTTATGGCTCTAGTGATACGCAAAATGGTTTGTACTTACCCTGTGATATACAAAACACGTCCGCGGAAAATTTTAAAAATGCTCAATTAGTTCATTTAGTAATTCAATAGGCAGAAATAAATTAGATGAGGTCTCCAGCTCTTTGCCGTTCTCATCTTCAAGAATTGATAAGATCATTCTAGTATGATCCGAAGCGTAGGCCGCATCCGAAATTTTAAAACGGTAATTGCTTAATACCTTATCAACATCATTCGCCTGTATGAATGTCAGGCCGTCTATTGATATGCTAAAGAGGTCATGCGATTCCCAAAATTCTAAGTTTGTGAATTGATTCATAGGTTTAGTTATTGATACCCCCCCCCTCATTTTTTTTCAGTGAATAAAATCATTGCTAAGGGGCGTTGTACGCGTTATTGCTTTGCTAGTGATTTTACCCCCTATCCCTATTACCATTCTGCATTAAGATATCTTTCAAAATGATTTTCCTTTAGAAGGTGCTGGGGCGTCGCAAACTGATAGTTTTTATCTTTGTGCCATTTATTCTTACCGCTAAACAAACTTTGCGTAGCCTTTTGGAAGTCCTGCCATTCATAGCCCTGCGCTCTGCGTTCGTTGAATAGTTTTGTTGTGGCTCTGGTGGGTTTATGGTTCAAAGGTTTATTAATTGGTACTTTAGTATTTTGGCCTTTGTTATTGAATACATCAATAAACCATTGTACTGCTTTTTCTGAATTAGGATATTCCTTTGCCGGATCAATTTCTAACACTGCCGGTTGGTTTTTAATCCAGTTCCCAGCGAATACCTTAGCACGTGCCAGTATCTTATCCGTATCTAGTGGAATAGATTCTAAAACACATTTATTATTAAGATCCGTTTCAAATTTTTGCCAGTTATCTATTTGTGGTTTATAGGTGTCTATGAATGAATTATAAACATTTAAATCTTTTTCTTTCAAAAAAGAGAGAGAGCCATATTTATAATCTTTATTAAACTCTTTATTATGTTTAAACTTTCCTTTAAGAGGGTCTGCAACTTTCTTGTTAGAGGGTCTGCAACTTTCCTTTAAGAGGGTCTTAATGATTCTTTCATTACCCCTGCTCTGAAAATGCTTAATAGTAACGCATCCTTTTTTCTCCAGCTCATTTATAATCTGTGATACCCTTGTAAGGCTCAAATTAAATATATCTGAAAAATAGCGGTTGGTTGCAAAGCATCCCTTTTCGTTATCCAGTGCAGCAATTCGCGCCAAAAATCCCTTTTCGGTAAATGATAGCTGGGTATGGCTCATTATTTCGGGGCTAATCCATATACCGCCTTTGTCTTTTTCGGGTTCATTTGGTTTACTCATTACAAAGTATGGCTTATCTTTACAGCACGTTGATGCCGTTCGTTAACGTATCATTTGAACAATTAAAGGAGTAGTTTAGGCTACTCCTTTTTTTGTGGTGGTAAATGGTAGGGGTGTTTATCAAGTATCACATTTAGCAGCTGTTTACCATAGGGGTAGTACTTTGGGAAATAATCTACTATGGCCGTGGTACGATCTTCTGAAAACTGGATGATGATTAGGCTTTCGGGTTTGTAGTTTCCATTCTTAATAATTCTTTTATTGCCCTCAAATACATCTGGTATTCTGGTGGGTCTCAATCCCGTAACCCCTGTGCATTTACTCCATTTGGGATTGTCCTGTATTACAAGCCAGTCAAAAAAGCCTTTTCCATTATTGTATTGTCTGTTTCTTTCAATCCTGATGAGGTCTGTAAGTATTTCGCACTCACTTGCCGCACCAATCAATTGATAAAGCTCGTAGGACTTAAAAGAATTATCCAAAATCCTATATATCCCTCTTATAAATTTCGCTCCGTTCGTTGCCATATCATTCTACTTATTAGAGTTGAACAATAGAGCGTTGATCTCTTTGCGGTTGAAATAGGTGCGGTTCCCTACCTTGTAAGGCTTCAAAATACCTTTGTTGCACCAAGCATGTAGGCAAACAAGGCTAATTTTAAGGAGTTTCCCCGTTTCTTTTCTTGTCAACCATTCGTCAGGCTCTTGTGGCTGGAGTTCTTTGCGCAAAAGGTCTAGTTTACCCTCTATGCCCTGTAAAATGGTTTCGGTTAATCCCTCTGGAGTAACGTTATTCAATAAAATTGCATCTGCCATAATTCTTTGTTTTTAGATTATGGTCAAATGTATTTCGGTATGCAATCAAACTTAGCTCAAAGAAACTCAATAACGAACGCAATAATTATGAGCTATTATCTAGCCTTGTATAGTTCGTTGATTTGCTTATCTAAATCGGGATAGCTGTGTGTATCTTTATTAGCCAATCTTTGAAAATCCGTTCCTTTTAATCCTTCTCTACAATACTCCCTTACAAATTCCCTGTAAGCCTTGGTGGTACACTTGATTTTAGGGCGTAAGCAATCATAGATCAACGTATATTTTACTGTGGGGGCATCATCTGCCAAATGGAAATTATCGTTTAAATAATCAAAAGATTCTAAACCGTCATTGATAAAAATATGGTTGTATTTTGCTTTTTGTAGTTCACTGGTAGAATTACTGATAATGCTAACCTCAACATCATTCCTAGGGTTATATTCATTTTTTATCATCCACTCGATCAAACGTACCTTAATGATGTTTTGAAGCACCCTAAGACCTTTACTTTCATCATCGAGTAGATTATACCCAATTGCAAGCTCTAAAAACTTGTCAGGATCAATTTTAATCCCATCATCTTCAATTGTAGCGGTTTTAAAATACGCCTTGTTAAATTCTAGATCAATTATTGCTTTATGGCGTAGGTTTGTCAATTCGTGCCTTACCGCATCCATTGTTATATGAAGCGATACACTCGAATGTATTTCGTCACGTTCCGTTATCACATAGATGTTGAGGTAATGCAAAAAACGCCCTCTTATTTCCTCTATTTCTTTCTTTTCTTGATCACTAACTATTAACATGCGTTGCCCCCGTTCGTTTTGTATTTTCATTTGAACAATGATTTAAGGAGTTTTAAGCAACGTACAGTTGATCTTTAAACTCATGGTAGCCCTCAAACATTTTAATGCCGTGGATAATCTCTATTTGATTGTTGAGGTAATCAAATGCCAGTTGTCGCGTTTCAAAATTTGGCAATATTCTAAAATAGGCCATTGCAAATCCCATGTAATTGGTAAGGTCTTTGGTTTCCGTTTCTTCAATAGCCGTTTCAAATGCTTCAAAACTTTCAAACATTTTAATGCCGTGGATAATCTCTATTTGATTGTTGAGGTAATTGAACGCCTGGGCTTTGTTCATGGTCTTTAAAAGGTTGTAGTATGCCTTTAAAAATCCGTCATGTGTGGTCAATAGATTCATAGTGAGTAGTATTTAATTAGTTCCTGTTTTTACTGGTTTCAATACGGCCTTTTTATCCCGTTTTATCTCTTGGGTCTCCCAAAAGCTATTTAATACTTTGGCGTTGTCCTGTGCGGTCTTGCGTATGTAGTTCAAAAACATCTTTTCCGTGGTGTGGCCAGTTATTGCCATGAGTACGGGCGTGGGCAATTTGCCGTAATGGTTTGTGGCAAAAGAACGCCTACAAATGTGGGTGCTAACAAGCTCCCATTTTTCAAAAGTCCCTTTTTGCTTGCGCCACACACCTTTTTTTAATTTGGTGGTTTTCGCACCGTCTAGGAGTTCCGTAAAGCCTACGGTTTGGCAAACGGTCTTAATGTAATCATTGAATTTTTGCGTTGAGGTTGCCCGTGGGAAATTGCCCCCGTGCTTCTCTAGGATCGCCTTTACCTGTGGGTGCAAAGGCAGGATTATTTTTTGCCCCGTCTTTTGGGCGGTGTATTCAATAAAGCCGTTATTGACATTTTCAGCGGTAAAGGATAAAAGGTCTCCAGCACGTGCGCCACTCCATACGCCTATGATTAGCCAATCCCTTGCATTATCCAAATAGGGCGTTTTGGTAAAGTCATAATCAAATACCCTATTGATTTCGGACGGGTTGAGCGTTACAAAGGTGGTTTTTTCCTTTGGTGGCCTAAACTCCGATTTTTCAATATCAATGCTTACTTTGATCCCGTTGCGTTTGGCTTCTTTGACAATGGTTTTTATAAAAGTCAGGTATTTCCCTATGGTGTTATAGCTAAGTAGATCAACCTCGTGAAAGTATTTGATAAACTCTTTGTGAAATTTCAGATCCACCTCAACAACTCGAAGCCTTTTCTTTTTATGCTTTTCAAACTGTTTTAGTTTGTTGATTATGGTGGAGTATTTCCTAATGGTGGCCTGTGATACTCCTATTTTGCCGTTAGCCTGTATTTTGTGGTGCTGGTTGGCTTTGTGGTATTCTGCAAAATCGATCAAGAAATTTAAATCGGTCTCACTGTTTTGATTGAAGTAGGCAGTTATACCGTCTTTGAGCCATTCAGAATTGATTAACTCGCCTTTGGTGTACTTATCATTGAATTTATTGAGAATATCATTGCTAAGGCCGTTGAGGTCATTTTGAAGATTCTTTTTATCGGCAAACGTAGAAATTTGTTTTACCGATCCCTTTTTATTGTTCCAGTAGGTAGGATCAACAAGTAGAGCAGTGGATTTTGTAAAATCGTATTTGCGCCCGTGCTTAAATCGTAGGTATATGGTGCTGGGGTTTCCAGTGCCTTTTGTGAAGTACTTTAGAGTTGCCATTTGTAATAATCATTTTGAACACTTCAAAAATAACCTTTTCTGGCAATCTTCCCCACATAGTCCCCACATTTTTAGTATTCGTTCTAATTTTATCTAATCTATACTAATCCCTATACAGTTTGGAATAACCCGTAAACACTAAGAAATACAAGTGCTAAGACTATTTTAAGAGGATTTAAACAACAATCTAAATTAACAGGGTTGGGTTCCGATCTTCTCCACAACTTCTTAACCTCGATAAAAATTAATTTTATCGAGGTTTTTTATTTTAATTTTTACATGAATTGAAATTCGCTAAGGAACCTCCAGTAATTTTCTTTCAAAAAGCGGTTTGGAACAACGCTGAAGAAGTATGTGCAGAAGATGGGGTATGAATACGGTTGAAATTTTATACTGAAAAATGAGCATAAAAGTTATTAACAATTCATTCTTTTTATTTGATAAGTAAGTCGCCAACAGATGCTAAATGTTTGAAAAGTCCTATATTTACTGGTGTTTGGTTATTTGATGGTTATTTGATGATATGAACGAAAAACAGTTAAAAAATCTAGTGTTAGAACTTACGGGGCAACCTAAAGAATGTGAATGGATTGAATTCAAAAAGAACAATTCTGATCCTGTTGAAATAGGTAAAAGAATATCTGCATTATCCAATGGAGCCTGTATTCATAATCAAGATTATGGCTATTTAGTCTATGGTGTAGAGGATGATTCACATAAAATTGTGGGGTCTTCTTTCAAATGTAAACTTCAGAAAAAAGGAAATGAAGAATTAGAACATTGGCTCATTCAGCGCCTTAATCCGAGAATAGATTTTACAATCAAGCAAATAAATATTGAAGATAAAAATATTTGTATTTTCATTATTCCCTCAGCGCACAATCAACCTGTGGAATTTACACATAAGGCCTATGTTAGAATAGGAAGCATCACAAGGGAGTTAAGTGAGTTTCCAGAAAAGGCCAGAAAAATTTGGAAAAAGGGAAACTCTAAAGTTTTTGAACTACGCATTGCGCAAGAATCGATTTCTGGCTCGGACATCGTTGAATTATTATCAACACAGACTTATTTTGAACTTTTAAATATTCCATATCCTTCAAGTAGAGATGGGGTATTAAAAAAATTTGTGTCTGAGGATTTTATCATTAAAAACAAATCGAAATATCACATAACAAATTTAGGAGCAATTCTTTTAGCGAAGGATTTGAATAATTTTTCAGAACTCAAAAGGAAAGCAATTCGTGCAATTGTATATGATGGAAATAATAAACTAAATACAATCAGGGAACAAATTGGAGTTAGAGGATATGCTGTTGGTTTCGAAGGATTAGTAAATTGGGTAAATAGTCAACTTCCGGCTAATGAGGTGATTGGTAAAGCTCTTAGAGATAATGTGCGTATGTATCCTGAAATTGCGATTAGGGAACTAATAGCAAATATGATCATACATCAAGATTTTGAAGAGAAAGGTTTTCCAATGGTTGAAATTTATAGTGATAGAATTGAAATCACTAATCCTGGATTGGCAATGATTACTCCGAATAGATTCATTGATGAATATCTATCTCGAAATGAAAAATTAGCTGATATCATGCGGCGTTTCAGAATATGTGAAGAAAAAGGCAGTGGCATTGATAAAGTAATTGCTTTTACAGAACATTATCAATTACCCGCGCCTAACTTTTTAATACAAGAAAAACATACAAAAACCATAATGTATTCTTATCAGTCTTTTAATGATATGGAAAAGAATGATAAAATTCGTGCATGTTACCAACACGCCTGTTTAAAGTATGTTACAAACGAAAAAATGACAAATCAAAGTCTGCGCGAAAGATTTAAGATTGAGTCTAAGAATGCTGCAATTATATCACGAGTTATAAGAGATACGTTAGAAGAGAGCCTTATAAAAGATGATGATCCTTCTACCAAATCTCGAAAATACGCAAAATATATACCTTTTTGGGCTTAACTTATTAAGTATAAACTTTCCTAATGATTACAGGAACGACAACTATGATTTTTCTTCTTTTGAAAGTGTTATAAACCTTAATTTTACAGGAAAAAGAAAAAACAATGAAAAAAGGAGTTTTAATGGTCAATCTGGGTTCGCCGGAAAGTACTGATCCTAAAGATGTAAAAAAATATCTGGGCGAATTTTTGATGGATGAGCGCGTGATCGACGTTCCCTACTGGGCGCGTACCCTGCTGGTGAAAGGTATTATCCTCAATACACGGCCTAAGCAATCTGCAGCCGCGTATGCTAAAGTGTGGATGGATGAAGGTTCGCCACTTATCGTAATTTCCGAACGTTTGCAGAAAAAAGTGCGCGAAAAAGTAGATGTTCCGGTAGAACTCGCCATGCGTTATGGAACGCCCAATATGCTTAGCGGACTTAAAAAACTGGATGAACAGGGTGTAGATGAGGTGCTGATCCTTCCGCTTTATCCACAATTTGCCATGGCTACCACCGAAACCATTCTTGTGCTGGCCGAAGAGTTACGGAAAGAGCATTTTCCGAATATGCGCTTTTCAGACATTCCCGCTTTTTACAATAAACCAGAATATATTGAAGTGCTTTCCAACAGTATTGGCGAAAAGTTAGAAAACCTGGACTATGAACACTTGCTTTTTAGCTACCATGGTGTGCCAAAAAGACACATCAGAAAAAGTGATGTGACCAAAAGCCATTGCAAAATAGATGGTCAGTGCTGCCAGACCCCTTCTGCCGCGCACCAGTTTTGCTACCGTCACCAGTGCTATGATACTACAAGACAGGTGGCCGAATCTTTAAACCTGAAGGAAGGAACCTATTCCACTTCCTTTCAATCCCGATTGGGCTTTGATCCCTGGTTGCAGCCCTATACAGACCGCACCATTGAGCGTATGGGCAAAGAAGGCATTAAAAAAATGGCTATTGTAACGCCGGCTTTTGTGAGCGATTGTCTGGAAACCCTTGAGGAAATCGCTATGGAAGGTCAGGAAATATTTCATGAAATGGGCGGTAAGGATTTTACGGTAATCCCATGTCTCAACAATCGTGATGATTGGGCTTTTGTGGTTGCCACTTGGATTAATGACTGGGCGATTGTAGAAGCGAGCAAGTCGATTGCTTAATTTCCCCGTTATGGCTTCCTTTCGTCGTGCCTCCTCATCGGAGCCAAGAGGGGGAGTTAGTAAGATTCTTTTGACCTTATTTTTAAAGCTCGCGAAAGCGTAAAAGTCTTATAAGGAGTGTTCTTATGAAATTGCATTAACTTTACTTCAAATAATAAAATGTTATGCTTTCGAAAAAGGAAATTAAACAGAAACTGGAGTTTCTCATGCCTGAACTCAGAGAAAAGTATGGCGTTGAGAAAATTGGACTTTTTGGTTCTTTTAGTCAAAATGAGGAAACGGAAGACAGTGATATAGATCTTTTGGTCTCGTTTTCCCGTTCTGTGGGTTGGGGCTATTGTAGTCTGAGTCTTTATCTTGAGGAGGTGTTTGACCGAAAAGTTGATTTGGTAACTCAAAGAGCCATTAGACCTATGATGAAAAAGAGTATTCTCAAACAAGTTTAATTTGTTTAACCATGAAGAAAAGTAAGAGAGAAAGCTGGCTTTTTATTCAGGATATTCAAATATACAGATGGTATGAATTTAAATGCTTTTGAAGCTGATCAATTCACGGTTGATGCTACACTTAGAAATTTTACCATTTTAGGCGAAGCGACCACAAATATCCCTGAGAATATAAAGAAGAAATATCCAGAAGTTCCTTGGCGAGAAATGAAAGACCTACGTAATAAAGTTTCACACGAGTATTTTGGTGTTGATCTTACAATTGTGTGGGAGATAATTACAGATTTTATTCCCAATAATAAAAACAAATAGAACACATCCTCCAGATTGAGCACAAATCCTAAATCAGAAAAACTGGGCATTGAGCCTATCGGTCCATTATTAATAAAGCAGGCAGTACCCTCGGCGATCGGGATTCTGGTCATGTCACTCAATATTCTTGTAGATACCATTTTTGTGGGCAACTGGATAGGATCCATTGCCATTGCAGCGATTAATGTGGTGCTACCGGTTTCCTTTTTTATTGCCGCATTGGGGATGTCAATCGGGATTGGTGGGGCGAGCATTATCTCACGGGCTTTGGGTGCCAATGATCGACTCAAAGCTTTAAAAACATTTGGTAACCAGATTACCATTACGCTCGTGCTTACCATTAGTATGGTTATTCTGGGACTTTTTTTTATAAATGATCTTATTCCTGCCTTTGGCGGAAAGGGGGACATCTTTGAGCCGGCCAAAATCTATTACCGTATTGTGCTTTATGGGGTTCCTATTCTTGCACTTTGTATGATGGGCAACAACGTGATTCGCGCGGAGGGAAACCCGAAATTTGCCATGGTGGCGATGATTTTTCCTTCAGTGGGGAATTTGTTGCTTGATTATATACTTATTAACCTGCTCGATATGGGCATGGCAGGCGCGGCGTGGGCGACCACTATTTCCTATGGATTTTGTTTTCTCTATATTCTCTGGTATTTTCTGAGTAAAAACTCCGATTTAAAGATCAATTTTGGTCATTTTGGGATCGATTTGGCCATTTTAAAGGAGATTTCTGCACTGGGTTTTGTGACTCTCGCTCGGCAAGCGGTTGTGAGCATCACGTACTTATTGATGAACAATATTCTCTTTGATCTTGGGGGCGAGTCGTCAGTGACCGTCTATGCCATTATTGGCCGCATGCTCATGTTTGCGCTGTTTCCAGTTCTGGGCGTAACGCAGGGATTTTTGCCCATTGCAGGCTACAATTATGGAGCGCAGAAATTTCCGCGTGTACGCGAAACCATAAACAAAGCGATCTATTATTCCTGCGGATTAGCGCTTCTTATTTTTGCGCTGATCATGATTTTTCCCGAAGAAATTGTATCCGTTTTTACGACAGATGTGGCAGTGCTCAGAGATACGCCTTGGGCGATGCGCTGGGTATTTGCGGCCATACCCATTATTGGGATTCAGTTGATCGGTTCGGCGTATTTTCAAGCCATTGGAAAGGCAAAGCCGGCACTTTTGCTTACGCTCACGCGGCAAGGGTTTTTCTTTATACCGCTAGTTCTTATTTTGCCCAATTATTTCGGCGAACTGGGCGTGTGGATTTCCTTTCCTATCGCCGATGTACTTTCTACGATTGTAACCGGTTATTTTTTAAACAGGGAGATTAAGAGGACGCTAATATAACTGATTTTTTACTTTTAGTAGAAATTTGACAAGAAAGGCTACCGTTTTTTTGATAAACGAGTCTCGCATTTTAGGAGATAAATCGGTTTTTTTAGGTATATTGAATGTTCAATCAACTTATGAAAATCAACGATATAAAAGATGCTATACGAGAACAGCTGAATAGTTGTAATGACCGGGAACAGTTGCTCGATGCATTAGTTAAACTCATTCCAGACCCTCAGCGCTCTGTAAGTACTACGTACGCTGAAGAACCGGAAACAAAATATGGAAATATAGTTGCTGTGCCCGAAGCGCATTATAAACTTTTAAAGGAAGATTGGGAGCTTTTTAAAAAAGGTAAAATTAAAGCAAAACCTTTAGAAGAGGTAATGAGCAGATTAAGTCAAAAACACCAATCTTGAGGATTATTCTGCTTGAAAGGGCGGAAATTGAGATTGATGATTCCGCATTTTATTACGACTCTCAAAAAACAGGTCTTGGAAGTCTATTTTTGCTTGAGGTAGAGCGTATATGTGTTTTAATTTCAAGAAATCCAGAAAGGTTTACCAAAAACCGAGATGGTTTTCGTGAAGCACCACTACAGCGCTTTCCTTTTCGTATAATTTATAAAATGGATAAAGATGAGCTTTACGTAGTTTCTGTTTTTCATATCCGCCGAAACCCCTCAAAAAAGCCGAAATAAAATAGTTCGCAAAACCTAATTCTCCCCAAACGCCCACCTTAAAAACCCAGGAAACGCTTTTCCCCAGGTAGGCAGATCGTGCCTTCCACCTTCTATTTGCAAATAGGTGATATCGCCCGGAAAAGAATATCCTTTGGCCTGAAGTTCCTTGACCAGGTCAAGGGTGTCATCTATGCTATCTATAATGCCGTTGTTGTTACGATCTACTTTTTCGTCCAGGCTGCCGCACTGAAACCAGAAATCGAGGTGTGGGTTGTGATCGGCATTTTTTACCATATCGAGCACGATGCGACTTCGGTCTTCCATATCTCCTTTTATGTATGGTTTTTTTCGCCACCAGAACGAGCCGCTGAAAACACCTATTTTATCAAAATAATTGGCATGGTTGAAGCCAATGTCAAAAGCGTTAAGTCCGCCCAGAGACATCCCGCAGAACACCCAGTCTGTCTTTTTATGGGATGCATTGAATTCGTCTTTGAGAAAAGGAATCATTTCTTTTATGATAAACTGACTGTATATTTTAGCCCGGGCGCCACGCCCTTTAAAGTCGGAACAGCAGGCGGTACCATATTCTTGCAAGCGATTTCCGGCAGTGATGCCCACATAAATAAACGGCTGTATACCTTTGGTGGTAAAAGCGGCGGTAAGGGTGCTGGCCAGGTTCATTTTGTCAAAATCCTGGCCGTCGTTCATGAGCAGTACAGGGAATTTTTGGGGATTCTTCCAGAACGTAGGTGGCGCAAAAAGCCGAAAATCTACCTTTCGTTCCAAATATGTAGAATAAAGTGAGCCCTTGATGCTAATGTGGTCTATGTGAAAATGCATGGTCGTATTTAGTCTGCAAGTATAAGGATTCTGAAAATAAAACAATTACAGCGACAAAATAAGTTGCTTTTGTTTGATAATACGTTTTTTTGACTCATTTTTAGTCTAAATTTAGAGCAATGGCAGCCGTTTCACATATCCCTTATTTTTCAAACATCCTCAACCGGATCATTGATATTGAAGTGACCGGTCATTGGGGACACCCCATTTTGATGTTTCCATCGTCTTATGGCAGTTACACACAAAACAGGGATTTTGGCCTTAACGATACGGTGATGCATTTTGTGGATCAAGGCCTTATTAAGCTCTACAATATAGAAACACTCGACGGCTGGTCGTTTTACGCAGAGCATATGTCTTCTGAAGATAAAATTGCCAACTATGAGCAGTATCTGCAGTTTATGACGCAGGAGTTGATCCCCAAGATACAGCAGGATTGCAATACGCATCGGGTAGCGGTGGCCGGCTGTAGTTTTGGCGGTTATCATGCAGGTAATATTGCCTTTCGCTTTCCAGATTTTGTCTCACACCTTTTTTCCATGTCCGGTGTGTTCAATATTCGTAACCTCACCCCACTTTCTGACGATATGCGCATTTATTTTAACTGCCCTGATGAATTTGTACTCAACGATGAATCGTGGAAATACAACCACATGCAGATCGTGCTAAATACTTCAGACTGGGATATTTGTCTTTCCCGAAACCAGCGTATGCACGAGGTGCTCAATAATAAAGGTATCGAGCACTGGTATGATGAACGCAGATGGATAGAACATGACTGGCCACTTTGGAAAATGGTGTTTCCAGAGTATATTCAACATTATTTTAGCTAACAAAAATCAATTTTTAAAATATAGATCATGACAAAAAAAGTAGGAATAATATTTGGGATGGAAGATACCTTCCCCTGGGCATTCATAGAGCGCGTTAATGAACTGGGCAAAGGTGATATTATCGCTGAGCCCGTACTTATTGACAAAGTACAACAAGGTGTTGATTACGGCTATCACGTAATTTTTGACCGTCTTTCTCACGAAGTGCCATTTTACCGCGCTTATTTAAAAAATGCCGCACTTATGGGCGCGGCAGTGGTCAATAATCCGTTTTGGTTTAGTGCAGACGAGAAGTTTTTTAATAACTGCCTGGCCGTACAACTGGGCGTTCCGGTGCCAAAAACCATTTTATTGCCTTCAAACCACAGGCCAGATAATACTTCAGAAACCTCTTTTAGGAACCTCAAAAACCCAATGGATTGGGAATATATCTTTGATTATGTTGGTTTTCCTGCATTTATGAAGCCTTTTGATGGCGGCGGCTGGAAAAATGTATACAAAGTGCATGACAAAGAAGATCTTTTTGCACGTCATGCAGAAACTGCACAACTGGTGATGATGCTGCAAGAAGAGATCGTTTTTGACGATTATTATCGTGTGTACTGCATCGGGCAAAAATATGTACATATTATGCCCTATGAGCCCAGAAATGAATTTCATGACCGCTACGCAACCGAACCCAAAACAAATGGCGCAGCGCATAAGAAATTGATGAAAACTATTAAAGAGTATACCTTAAAGCTCAATCAGGCGCTGGGTTATGACTTTAATACGGTAGAATTTGCCATTCGTGACGGGGTACCTTATGCCATTGATTTTTGCAACCCGGCACCCGATGCAGATATTCATTCGGTAGGGCAAGTAAATTTTGACTGGATCGTTGAGCACTCGGCCAAATATGCCATAGAAAAAGCCAAAGCCTACAAACCGAAGCAGGACAATACTTCCTGGGGAACTTTCGTACAAAATGCGGTGTCCAAAACAAAACCGAAAACCAAGAGTGTACCTCTAAAATCGGCTGCAGAAGCCAAGAAAACCTCAGTTAAAAAATCGACTAAAAAGGGTGAAAAAACGGCTATATCGAAGCCAACATCAGCAGCTAAATCAAAATTAAAAAAGGGATAATTCTATAAGGAAGAACTTGAATTTTTTCTGTTTATAATTAGCTGGCAATAATTTTAGCAATATAATCCAAGTTTACCGCAGTTTAAAAAACCTTTTAAGAGCGCCATTTCTTGTTATTGCAACATAAGATTGAAGAAAGAGCAATACGCAAAAATGAAAGTAGGCAGATTGTAAAAAAAATCTTTTTTTACGATGATACTAATGCTATAGAATTTACACTTCAATAAACCCAACTTTATGAAAAACTTTACCTTAGGAATTGAAGAAGAATTTCAAATATTAGACAGTGATACGCTGATGCTGCGTTCGCACATGTCTAAAATACTGGATGGGGGCAAAGTTTTTCTCCAGGAGCGCATCAAGGAAGAAATGCATCAGGCCGTGGTGGAAATGGGCACCAATGTTTGCGAAAACATTAACCAGGCGCGCGATGAGGTTTCTTATTTGCGCCAGCAGGTCATTCAGCTGGCAGATAATGAGGGCATGAAAGTGGCTGCAGCGGGAACGCATCCTTTCTCGCATTGGAGCGACCAGTTGATCACGCCAAACCCGCATTATGACGCACTCATCGAGGAAATGAAAGACGTGGCTCGATCCAACCTTATTTTTGGCCTTCATGTGCACGTAGGTATTCCAGACCGGGAAGAAGGGCTTCAGATCATGAATGTGGCGCGGTATTTTCTTCCACATTTATACGCATTATCTACAAATTCGCCGTTTTGGGAAGCACGTGATACCGGTTTTAAATCCTTTCGCTCCAAGATTTTTGATAAGTTTCCGCGTACGGGAATTCCACCGTATTTCAGCAGCGTGGCTGAATATGATAAGTTTGTGGAAATTTTGGTCAAGACCAATTGTATTGACAACGGCAAGAAAATATGGTGGGACATCCGGTTACACCCTTTTTATCCCACCGTAGAATTTCGCATTTGTGATATGGTAATGACCGTAGATGAGGTGATCTGTATCGCCGCGCTCATGCAGTGCATCATTGCAAAACTGCACAAGTTGCAGGAGCAGAACCTCACATTTAGAACGTATCGCCGCGTGCTAATCAATGAGAATAAATGGCGTGCGGCTCGCTGGGGTATAGACGCTAAACTTATCGATTTTGGCAAAAAAGAGGAAGTTAGTTTTGCTGCCCTGATCAATGAACTTTTAGAATTTATAGATGATGTGGTAGATGACCTGGGCTGTCGCAAGGAAGTCAATTTTGTGCACAACATGATTCAACAAGGCTCTGGCGCAGACCGTCAACTTAAGGTTTTTAAAGAAACCGGAGATCTCAAAGAAGTGGTAAAGTATATTGTGGGCGAAACCTCTAAAGGTCTTTGATTCCCCTCCCAACCTCCCCCAAGGGGAGGAGTTAGGGAAGGAATTTTAACAATCCATCAACTAAAACAGCCCTAAGAATCCGTAATTTCGCCCGTTATAATAAATTGAACGATGGAGAATACCTATAGGATCGCAATTTTGGATATGAATGCTGGCGTGACCAATGAAGGCATGCGTTGTATCAAATTAATTGCGGGACAGTTTTTGGAACAAGAAGGCGTAAAGGGGCATTACGATATTTTTGAAGTACGTACAAACAATGAGATCCCAGAGATAGAAGATTACGATATTTTTATTTCTTCCGGTGGGCCAGGATCACCTTTGGTTTTTGGCGAAGCGTGGGAAACACCTTATTTTAGGTTTCTTGACGCGATTTTGACCCATAATTTGATCAATCAAAACAAAAAATTTGCGTTTTTGATCTGCCATTCCTTCCAGTTAGCCGTCTTGCACTGGGATCTGGCCAAGGTTACAAAGCGTAAATCTACTTCTTTTGGCATCTTACCGGTACACAAAACGGATGCAGGAAAAATTGACGAACTGCTGGAAGGACTTAACAATCCATTTTATGCGGTAGATTCTCGCGATTATCAAGTGGTGCGCCCCGATAAGCGGAAGATAGAAAGCCTGGGCGGTTCCATTTTGTGCAAGGAAAAAATGCGCCAGCAAATTCATCTGGAGCGAGCGGTAATGGCCATTCGCTTTAGCGCGGAAATTGTAGGGGTACAGTTTCATCCTGAAGCAGATGCTGAAGGGATGATGCGCTATTTTCAGAAAAAGGAAAAACGCAGTCAGATCGTTAAGCGTTACGGAAGCAAAAAATACATTCAAATGATGGATTATCTGGACGATGACGACAAAATACTGATGACCCATATGCAGATCATACCACGATTTTTAGTACGTGCTGCAGAACACATTGAAGAAACCAGATACGTCCCACTATGATTCCAGAAATCCGAAAGCAATTCAACGAAGGCTACAAAGAGGAATATTATAAAAACCTGCAACAGGAAGTGCTGGATACCTTTGGCGAGCCTTGTAGATTTCGGATTTCAGAAACACCTGTTTTTATCAATAAAAGCCTTAAGAAGAAGGTTTTTGACGCCTGTGAGGCCATTATTGAGCAATTAAACACCATTGATTTAAAAGATATACGGGAAAAATTTATTCCACAGGAATTGAAAGTTCCGGGAGACTTGGGAAAACCCCATTTTCTGGCCATAGATTTTGGACTGTGTACGGGAGAAAACGGAGAGATTGATCCTCAGCTTATAGAATTACAGGCTTTTCCATCGTTGTTTTTTTATCAGCCTTTTTTGGGAAAAAGCTTTTTAAAACATTATCCCAATATTCCGAACGGTGATTTTCATTACTTTTTTAGTGATTTGGATGAAAAAGGATATGTGGAAGCACTGCGAGAGCTTATTCTGGACGGCCACCCGGCCGAAGAGGTCATCCTTTTAGAGATTTTCCCTGAAAAACAAAAAACAAAAATTGATTTTGATGCGACTAAGCAAGCGCTGGGCATCGAAACGGTTTGTATGACCAAAATAAGCAAAGAAGGAAAACAGCTATTTTATACTAAAAATGGGCAAAAAACACGCATAAAACGGATCTACAACCGGGTAATCGTTGATGAACTTAAAAATATTCCAGATCTCAAAACCCAGTTTCAGCTTACCGATGAGTTGGATGTGGAATGGGTGACGCATCCGGACTGGTTTTTTATGATTTCAAAAAGTATTTTGCCGCTATTGAAGCATAAATACATTCCAAAATCCTATTATCTGAATGATTTCCCGAAAGATCTGGCTTTGAGTGATTATGTGCTCAAACCCCTGTTTTCTTTTGCCGGAAAAGGAATCAATTTGCATCCAGATATGGAAACCATTGCTCAGATCACGGACAAAGAAAATTATATCCTGCAAAAAAAAGTGACCTACGCGCCACTTATAAAGACCAATACCGAAAAAAATTCTAAGGTAGAACTGCGTATTCTCTTCATTTGGGATAAAGACGCAGATAAATTAAAACCCGTGGTAAACCTCACCCGCATGAGCAAAGGCGAACTTATAAATGTTTCCTATCTGACAGAAGATACCTGGATCGGGAGTTCAATCAGTTTTTTTGAGAAGTAACTCCGGTTTGTTTTGATTGAAAAACCGTCTAAAAATGACCGATAATAGGTCTATTTTGGTAGATATTCAATAAATCCTTTTGTTGGATTTGGTAGATTTTAACCGGGGCGGTGGCTTCGATACAAATTTCACTGCGCTTCGCTCCGTAAAATTCACTCAGCCACCTATGTGTTTCAACCAAAGGAAGATGTAGTTGGTTGAGTTTTTTGTCTTCGGCAAAAAGTATCGAAACCACCGGATCATTCCAAAAAAACCAGTCATTTTTGACTCAAAATCGCCCGATTTTGACCTGTTTTCAACGGTTTTTCCCTATTTTTAGAGCATAATTCCTTGACCAAAAAACCTCCCCCAACTCACAGACTAAATTGATGAAAAATACGATACTGCTACTGGTTTTTGCTTTTGGCCTTATTCACGGCAACGCGCAAGAAAATTATAAAACCTATTGCAATCCTATAGATTTGGGTTACACCTACATGATCTATAATTCACATAATGATCTTTCCTATCGCTCTGGCGCAGATCCTGCGGTGGTGGAGTTTCAAGAGGAATATTACATGTTTGTGACGCGTTCTATGGGGTATTGGCATTCCAAAGACCTCAATAACTGGAAGTTCATTAAACCCAAACAATGGTATTTTCAGGGTTCAAACGCGCCGGCCGCGCATAATTACAAAGACTCGCTGTTATATGTGGCAGGAAATCCTTCCGGCTCTATGAGCGTACTTTTTACCGATGAACCAGAAAAAGGGGAATGGGAAGCCACTCCAGGTATTTTACACAATTTACAGGACCCCGATTTATTTATTGACGATGATGGGCAGGCCTATATGTACTGGGGATCTTCTAATAAATTTCCTATAAGGGGAAGAAAATTGGATCGGGAAAAAAGGTTTCGCCCTGCTAAAGAAGAGCACGAACTTTTTAACTTGGAACCAGAAAAATATGGCTGGCATCGTTTTGGAGAAAACAATTCAGATGCTATAGCTGGGTACTTAGAAGGCGCTTGGATGACCAAAAATAAAGATATTTATTACCTCACATTTGCCGCACCGGGAACTGAATTTAATGTCTACGGGGATGGGTCTTACGTGAGTGAAAATCCACTGGGGCCTTTTGAATATATGCCAAACAGTCCCTTTTCCTTTAAACCTGGCGGGTTTATTAACGGGATGGGCCATGGTAGCACGGTTACAGGCCCAAATGAAACCTACTGGCATTTTGCTACCATGGCGGTGGGTGTAAACGTAAATTGGGAGCGCAGGATTGGGATGTTTCAGACCTTTTTTGATGCTGAAGGTTTGATGCACAGCGACACCTATTTTGGCGATTATCCGCATTTTGTGCCTACGTCGAAAGAAAAGCGGGGCGAATTTGCTGGCTGGATGTTGCTTTCGTATAAAAAACCGGTAAGCGTTTCATCAACATTTAAAGATCCGGAAGGCAAAACAGATTTTTCTGCGGAAAACATCACAGACGAATACATAAAAAGTTTTTGGATTGCAGCAAAAAATAATGACGAACAATGGGTAGAAATCGATCTGGAAAATCAAGTTGAAGTTTACGCATTTCAGATCAATTATAATGATTACAAATCTGATATGTATGGCAAATTGCCCAATCTGTATCACCAGTACGTCATTGAAGCTTCAGCAGATGGGACAACCTGGGAAACCATTATTGACAAAAGTGAAAACAAAGAAGATGTTCCCAATGATTATGTAGAACTCCCAAAACCAGTAAAAACCAGGTATATTCGGTATAAAAATGGGCATGTTCCCACGCCCTATTTATCAATTTCGGGGCTAAGGGTTTTTGGAAAAGGAAGCGGGAAAGCACCAGGAGAAGTAAAAGGCTTTAAAGTGGAAAGGCAAAAAGATCGGCGCGATGCACAGTTGAGTTGGAACGCGATTAAAGGCGCCCAGGGCTACAACATTTTTTGGGGGATTGCAAAAGATAAACTTTATAATACGTGGCTGGTTTACGATAAAAATGAACTGGAAATGAAAAATTTAAGTACAGACCAAAGCTATTATTTTGCTATTGAAGCCTTTAATGAAAATGGCGTTTCTAAGCGAATAAATCCCTTAAAAATCAATTGATAGAATTCCCGAAAGGGCGTTTTATAATGCAAGAAATGATTAGGACTACATAGGTTTTTGCCGTGATTTTTCCTATTTTTAAAACTTCATTTACTTTAAGGTCCCGTCCCATGAATACAGAAGAATTGAAAAAAGCCATTTCACAAGAGTTGAAGAACTGTGATAACAAAAATTTGTTATTTGATATCCTACTGAAATTTCATCCTAATTCAAAACTGGAAGGAACTGAAAATTACGTAAGCGAATCCAGGGATGTTTATGCCTTAAAAAATGATTTCCAGTTGCCAGATTGGAAGTTTAAGGAGATTCAAGAGGATAGGAAAAAGCTAAAGCGCGGAGAGTTGCAATTGTTGGATTGGGAAGATGTAGAAGTGAACATCAAACAACAATATGGCCTATAAGGTAAAGTTTACTCCCAGGGCAAATTTTGAACTTACAGAGGCTACCGCACATTATAAAAAAGCCCGACCTAACCTTGCCCGGCTTTTTCTGGCAGAAGTTAAAACCATTCTGAGGGATATACAATCTGACCCTTTTCATTATCGTGAAATAGAAAAAGGATTGAGACAAGTCCCCATTAAAAAATTCCCCTTTGTGATCACTTACGAAATCAATTCTGAGATTATAGTAATTCATTCCATTTTTCACACCAGTAGAAACCCTAATCAAAAACCGCTATAAACATGCAAAAAACGACCAAAAACCTTCTGTTTTTACTCCTTATTTTCGCTTTTTCAAAAGCTGAAAAAATAACTGCACAAACCTTTGACAAGTCGCTGTACTCGGCTCTGGAATATCGATTAATAGGTCCATTCCGGGGTGGACGGAGTGCTGCGGTTACAGGCGTTCCCGGCAAACCAGACCTATTTTATTTTGGCGCTACCGGTGGCGGGGTGTGGCGTACCACAGATGGAGGCCGCGAGTGGGAAAATATCTCTGATGGGTATTTTGGCGGAAGCATTGGTGCCGTTGCCGTCGCTCCCAGCGATCATAATATTATCTATGTGGGCGGTGGCGAAGAAACCCTGCGTGGCAATGTTTCTTCGGGATATGGCGCCTATAAATCCATTGATGCCGGGAAAACCTGGGAGCACATAGGGCTTGAAAACAGCCGCCACATCCCGCGCATGCTTGTGCATCCCACAAATCCTGATATCGTGTATGCCGCAGTTCTGGGCGATATTTATAAACCCACTGAGGAGCGCGGTGTCTATAAATCTGTTGACGGCGGCGCGAACTGGAAAAAGGTGCTTTTTGCCAATGAAAATGCCGGTGCCGTAGATCTTACATTTGATCCCAACAACCCGCGTATTTTGTATGCTTCCACTTGGAATGTTCGGCGTACGCCCTACAGTTTAAGCAGTGGTGGCCCCGGTTCTGCCCTTTGGAAAAGTACCGATAGTGGTAAAAACTGGACCGAAATTTCAAAAAACGAAGGATTTCCACAAGATACGCTGGGGATAATTGGCGTTACCGTTTCGCCCGTAAATTCAGAGCGCGTTTGGGCGATTGTTGAAAATAAAGACAAAGGCGGTCTCTACCGTAGCGATGATGGCGGCGAAACTTGGGAACTTATCAACGATGACCGTAGTCTACAGCAGCGTGCGTGGTATTATATGCGCGTATATGCAGATACGCAGGATGAAAACACGGTGTACGTGCTTAATGTGAGCTATCACAAAAGTACGGATGGCGGGAAGACCTTTGAATCGCATAATGCACCACACGGTGATCACCATGATTTGTGGATCGCGCCAAACGATCCTAAGCGTATGATCATGGGCGATGATGGCGGCGCACAGGTTACTAATGATGGCGGTGAAACCTGGAGCACCTATTACAATCAGCCCACCGCCCAGTTTTACCGTATTGCTACAGACAACAGTTTTCCCTATCGTATTTATGCAGCACAACAAGATAATTCTACCGTACGTATTGAGCATCGCAGCGATGGCAACACAATAAACGATGATAACTGGGAACCTACCGCCGGTGGCGAAAGCGCGCATATCGCCGTAGATCCCGAAAATCCTGAGATCGTTTATGGCGGTAGTTATGACGGTTTTCTCACTCGAATAAATCATGCCAAAAACACGGTGCGCTCCGTTTCGGTTTGGCCTGATAATCCTATGGGACACGGTGCTGAAGATATGAAATACCGCTTTCAGTGGAATTTCCCTATTATGTTTTCTAAGCACGATCCCGATAAGCTGTACACGTTTTCAAACCATGTACATTTAACCACAAACGAAGGCCAAAGTTGGGAAGTAATAAGTCCGGATTTGACCAGAAATGATTCCACCACACTGAAATCTTCCGGCGGCCCGATTACACAGGATAACACTTCCGTGGAATATTACGGAACTATCTTCGCGGCAAATGAAAGTCCGTTACAGGAAGGCCTTATTTGGGTAGGCAGCGACGACGGACTGATACATGTAACCCGAAATGGCGGCGAATCTTGGGAAAATGTAACGCCCAAAAAAATGCCGGAATGGATGATGATCAACAGCGTGGAGCCAAGCGCCTTTGACGCCGGAACCTGTTATGTTGCAGGAACCCGGTATAAATCCGGTGATTTTACGCCTTATTTATATAAAACCGAAGATTACGGTAAATCCTGGGAAAAAATAACCGAAGGTATTCCTGCAGACCATTTTACGCGTGTGGTACGGGAAGATCCCAAGCAGGAAGGTTTATTGTACGCAGGTACCGAAACCGGGATGTATATTTCCTTCGACGATGGCGAAAACTGGAAGCCTTTTCAGTTGAATCTCCCCATTGTTCCCATTACCGATCTTGCGATCAAAGACAACGATCTTATCGTAGCTACCCAGGGAAGAAGCCTGTGGATCATCGATGATCTAACGCTATTACATCAATTGTATAAGGTGAAAAACACCGATAAACCGATGTTATTTCAGCCTGAACAAGTGTACCGTATGGATGGCGGTAGTCGAGAAACCTCCAAAACAGCAGGTACCAATCATCCCAACGGTGTGATGACGTATTATTATCTGCCGGAATTCAATGCTGAAAAAGACAGTATTTCCCTCACGTATCTTGATGCAAAAAACGATACGATAAAGTCATATAATTCAAAAAGTGAAAAGAACAAACTGGAACCGAAAAAAGGCGGTAATGAATTTGTTTGGGACATGACCTACGAAGGCGCAGAACGCCTTGAAGGCATGATCCTGTGGTGGGCAAGTACAGACGGCCCTAAGCAAATACCTGGCGATTATACCGTAAAATTAAACGTAAACGGAACCGATTTTGAGCAATCTTACACCGTAATTCCTGATCCGCGTTCTGAAGCTTCCGTTGCTGATTTACAAGCACAATTTGACTTTATTACTGATGTGAATAAAACCGTGGACAAAGCGCACAAAAGCATCAAAAAAATTCGCAATATCAATGATCAATTGAAAGCGTTTACTACGCAATATAAGAAAGACAATTCTCTAAAAGAACTAAGGGGAAAAGCCAAAACACTTTCAGACAGTCTGGAATCTGTAGAGAAAGCGCTGTACCAGACCAAAAACAGAAGCGGTCAGGATCCATTAAATTTTCCGATCAAATTGACCAATAAACTGGCGCATTTAAACAGTCTGGTAGGTATGGGCAACTTTGGCCCTACAGATCAGGATGTAGCCGTAAAAAAAGAATTGACTCAAAAAATCAATAGCCAGTTGGCAGAATTTGACGCTTTGCTTTCACAACAAGTGGTGGAGTTTAATAAAGCCTTCAATGAAAGGAATTTGAATTATTTGTTTGTGGAGGAGTCTGAGTAGGCAGATTCTATTTCTAAAGGTTGATTTTGATCAAAACTTAGACCTCACAGGTTTTTAAAACCTGTGAGGTCTTTTTATTATCGAAAATCACTTCGCTTTAGAAATTTTTTTTCATCCTTTTGCATAGGTTCTAGACTATTAAAATAGATATTTTGCCCGTCAAAATCGGCTTCTATGAGGTAAAAACCGCCTTTAAAATAGCTTTTTTTGACGGTTACCTGTAACGGCGTTTTTGCTGCAGAAATAACCAATTGATGTGGAAGTAGCAATACATGTTTATCGTTATCCCAATTTTCAAAAAGCGCTCCCGAAAGTTGGTTCACATCGCCAAAAAATGACGCTACATAGGCGTTTTTTGGGCTTTTAAAGAGGTTTTCTGGCGTGGCGGTTTGAATAAAAGTACCCTTGCGCATCATTTTTATTTCGTCAGAAAAAGATAGGGCTTCCTCGCTGTCGTGCGTGGCGGTGATACAAGTAATGTTTTCTTTTTTCAGATAGGCGTATAGTTTTCTCCGCAGCGCATTCCGCCGGAAGTTATCAATGTGGCTAAAAGGCTCGTCCAGAAGCAACAATTCGGGCTGCTTGGCGATTGCACGAGCCAAGGCTACACGTTGCTTTTGGCCACCGCTCAGCAATTTTACATGGGTATTCTTAAAATCGGTAAGATCTACGACCTCTAAAAGTTCATTTACGCGCTCGTCCCGTTCTTTCATAAAATTGCGGGAAAGGAATTTCGCGATATTATCAGCTACTGAAATATAAGGCATGAGGTCAAAATCCTGCGCAAGGTACTTGATAAAAGGTTCGCCGGGAACGAGATTGAAATTAGGACCCAACAGTTTGTTCTCCTTCCAGAAAATCTGCCCGTTTTCCAGGTGTAAAAGACCATAAATAAGCTGCAAAAGGGTACTTTTTCCACAACCGCTCTCGCCCAAAATAGAAATATGCTGGCCTTGAGATACGGTAAAATCCATGTCTTGCAAGACGGTTTCCTGATCGTAAGAAAATGTATTTATTTTGACTTTTAGCATGTAAAAGTGCTTAATGTTTTTCAACGTCAACCTCAACTTGTTTCAGGTTCACATATACATTGGAGGTTCATGTGATTCTGAAATAAATTCAGAGTGACGTATCAAGGATTTTTCGGTATAAAATACCTCACAGGTTTTTAAAACCAGTGAGGTCTAATTTTTTCTAAGTTTAGTTCCCCTTTTTGGGGGCTAGGGGAATTCACCCTTTAATCTTCTCTTCCGTTTTCATCATTGTTTGAGGTAATTGCTTAAAACCCATATTATAAAGCGTAAAGGCAAAAATATCTGCGGTTTGCTCAATGGTTTTGCTTACCGGAGTTCCGGCACCGTGGCCGGCATCGGTTTCGATACGAATTAAAACGGGAGCGTTACCAGCCTGTTTTTCCTGCAGTTCTGCAGCAAATTTAAAACTGTGCGAGGGAACCACGCGATCATCGTGATCACCTGTGGTCACCAGTGTAGCGGGATAGTTTATTCCATATTTTACATTATGCACGGGTGAATAGCCTTTAAGATACTCAAACATTTCTTTACTGTCTGCCGAAGTACCATAGTCATAAGCCCAGCCGGCACCAGCGGTAAAAGTGTGGTAACGCAGCATATCCATCACACCCACCGCAGGAAGCGCGACCTGCATGAGGTCGGGGCGCTGAGTCATGGTCGCGCCAACAAGCAGACCGCCGTTGGAGCCGCCACGAATTGCCAAATATTTTTTGGAAGTATATTTATTATCGGTCAAATATTCCGCGGCAGCGATGAAATCGTCAAAAACGTTCTGTTTTTTGGTCTTGATACCGGCATCGTGCCAGGATTTTCCATATTCGCCGCCACCGCGCAAATTAGGCACTGCATAAATACCGCCCATTTCCATCCAGATCGCGTTGGTAATGCTAAAAGAAGGCGTAAGGCTAATATCAAAACCACCGTAACCATAAAGTATAGTTGGATTTTTACCATCTAGTTTGAGGCCTTTTTTATGAGTAATGATCATCGGGATTTTAGTACCGTCTTTTGAAGTATAAAAAACCTGTTTGCTCTCATAATTTTCGGGGTTGAAATTGATCGCGGGTTTCTGGAACAATTCTGATTTTCCGGTAGGAATGTTGTATTTGTAGATGTTCCCGGGCGTTACGTAATTGGTAAAGGTATAATAGAGTTCTTTATCTTCCCTTTTTGCACCAAAACCGCCCACGCTTCCCACACCGGGAAGTTCAACTTCACGGATGAGGTTACCTTCATAATCGTACTGTTTTACCTGTGACACCGCATCAACCATATATTCGGCAAAAATGAAACCGCCTCCAGTGGAAGGGGAAAGTACGTTTTTGGTCTCGGGAATGAAATCCACCCAATTTTCTGGTGTTGGGTTTGAAGCATCCACGGTTACGATTTTCATGTTTGGCGCGTTGCGGTTTGTGGCGATATAAAGTTTTGACCCTACATTATCAATCACATACGAGTCAGTATCGGTGCTGTCAAGAATAGTCACAAAAGCGCTATCGGATTTTGTAAGATCTTTGATCATTAGTTTATTACCCGATGTTGAGGTGCGTGGATTGATAATCAAATACTGGTCATCTTCAGTCACCTGGGCGCCGATGTAACGGTGTTTTTCTTCCGGCGTGCCGCCAAAAATAAGTTGGTCATTGCTTTGTTGCGTGCCCAGTTTATGATAATATACTTTATGCTGATCTGTTTTTGCAGAAAGCTGACTGCCCTCAGGTTTGTCGTAGCTGGAATAATAAAAACCTTCGTTGCCTTTCCAGGACATGCCACTGAATTTTATATCCTTCAAGGTATCTTCCATGATCTCGCGGTTTTCAGCGTTCATGACGAGCACTTTTCGCCAGTCGCTTCCTCCTTCGGAAATACTATAGGCGGCGAGTTTTCCGTTTTTGGAAAAATCCATTCCTCCCAGCGAAACCGTACCATCTTCAGAAAAAGTATTGGGATCTAGAAAAACCGTCGCAGTATCGGGATTTTCGCCTGTTTTGTACCTATAAATGACATATTGATTCTGGAGTCCGTCGTTTTTGTAGAAATACGTATAATCACCTTCCTTAAACGGGGCGCCTATTTTTTCATAGTTCCAGATTTTCTCTAGTTTTTGCTTGATTTCTTCCCGGTATGGGATGTTTTTTAAGTAGCCAAAGGTCACCTTGTTTTCTTCCTTTACCCAAGCTTCGGTTTCGGGGCTGCGATCATCTTCAAACCAGCGGTAAGGATCTGGTACTTTTTCACCAAAATAGGTGTCTACGGTATCCACTTTTTTTGTTTCCGGATAATTTAGGGTCATGATATGTTCAATATTGGAATTTTCCTGACTGAAGCCAAATGCGGCTATTAGGAAAAAAAGGTAGTTTATCTTTTTCATGTTGGTTTTTCCCAAATATAACCCAAAAAAAACCTCCCGGACGATACGTTCGGGAGGTTTTAACTTTTTGGAAAGTCCCCTACTTATACGAGTCCGTTTTCCACCAGATATTCAGAAATCTGTACCGCGTTTGTTGCAGCACCCTTGCGCAGGTTATCGGCCACAACCCACATATTCAACGTGTTGGGCTGTGAGTAATCACGTCGCAAACGCCCTACAAAAACATCATCTTTGCCTTCTGCATAAATAGGCATGGGATAACTATTAGTATCTGGGTTGTCCTGTAGCGTAACCCCAGCACTATTTTTAAGTATTTGTCTCAACTCTTGCATATCAAAATCTTCATGAAACTCCACATTAATGGCTTCACTATGACCGCCCACTACGGGAATGCGTACCGCGGTGGCCGTAACCGCAATGGTCTTATCATTAAGGATTTTCTGCGTCTCGTTGACCAGTTTCATTTCCTCTTTGGTATAGCCATTATCCTGAAACACATCACAGGCAGGGATCGCATTGCGGTGTATGGGATATGGATAGGCCATAATACCTTTTTCACCGGCATATTCATTTTCCAGCTGCTGTACGGCTTTTACGCCCGTACCGGTAATGGATTGGTAGGTGGAAATCACCAGGCGCTTGATCTTGTATTTTTTATGTAAAGGCGCAAGCGCAACCACCATCTGTATGGTAGAGCAGTTGGGATTTGCGATGATTTTATCATCTTTGGTAATCGCGACTGCGTTGATCTCGGGGACGATGAGTTTTTTACTGCCGTCCATCCTCCAGGCCGAAGAATTATCAACCACGGTGGTCCCTACCTGCGCAAATTGCGGTGCAAACTCCAGTGAAGTAGCTCCGCCGGCGGAAAAAATAGCGATATCGGGCCGTGCCTTAATGGCTTCGGCCATTGCATAAATGGTGTATTCTTTATCTTTAAAAGTAATGGTCTTGCCCACCGATTTTTCTGAAGCAACCGGAATTAATTGCGTAATGGGAAAATTTCGTTCTGCTAATACTTTTAACATCACTTGGCCCACCATCCCGGTGGCTCCTACAACAGCTATTTTCATATATTTAAATCTTCTATTTTCTGTTATTTGTATGAAAATGCAAAAATAAGAAGTTGATATCCGATTGCGGGCATTCTTGCCGAAAAAATACATATTTATGGGAATTGTTATTTTTATATGGGTGCCAAATAATAAAAGTCATAGATTGATAAAATGAATGAGTTAGCTACAAAAAATGGGAGAAATGGAAATAAATAAAGCATTTAAACGAAATTGATGCCCAGTTCAACAATATCTCCTTGGAGGAATTGATCAAAATAACCAATACTATTTAGTACATTTAAACGATGTTAATTTTTCTGGACATAGACGGTGTAATGGTTCCGGCCAATTCCTGGAGGAAACCTGAATTCTTAGAAGACGGTTTCCCGGCCTTTAGTAAAGGAGCCGTAGCTGCACTTAATAAAATAATTACCGCTTCAGGTGCAGACCTTGTATTGATCACTTCCCACAAAGCAAAATATTCAATAGAAGAATGGGAAAATATGTTTAAAAGGAGATCAATCCAGGTGAATAAAATAACCACACTTCCTAATAATAATGATTATCTAAATAGAAAAGACGAACTTTTAAAGTGGTTTGTCGCTGAAGAAATTAAAGGTAATTTCATCATCATAGATGACGATAAATCCCTTAATGGATTACCTGATTTTTTTAAGCGAAAACTTATTCAAACCAGCGCTTTGGTGGGTTTGACCGATTATCTTGCCGATGTGGCATTAACAATAATCGAACAATCAAAAAGCGGAATCGCTTCAAAATAACCTTGGGTCAAAACTAATAACTTCTACTTTATGATTGAACCTGAATACCGGTAGAGGGCTAGATTATTTGCTATCTTTATGAAAAATGAACCATTATGAATAGAGAGGCTTAAAAAATCTCGTTAGCAAAATTACTGCTGGAAACGGATTATATAAATGTGTTGTTACAAAACACAATGTCGTATTTTATAGGTTTAATAGTAAAAGAGTAAAAATTGTGACCGTTTTTGACACCCGTCAAAACCCAAAGAAATTAAAAAAATTCAAATAAAAAAGAACCACGCCGTCAAGGCGTGGTTTAGTTAAATAATACTCTGCGTGGCGCAGCGGTTTTCAGGCAATTACCTGAATTTATCTTCAAAAAAGGCCTGTTTCCGACCGATTTTCGGCTTAAAAAGCTATTTTTTCCTTAATTCGTCGCGAATTTCGATAAGCAACTCTTCTTGTGTAGGACCTTTTGGAGCGGCTGGTTTTGCTTCTTCTTTTTTCTTGGTTTTTTCATAACCTTTAAGTAGCCAGTAAATAACAAAACCAATGATGATAAAATCGATCACGGCCTGTAAAAAGTTACCGTAGGTTAGAATTGCACCTCCAGCTTCTTTTGCGGCCTCTACGGTGGCATATTTTGCTCCATCTAAGGAGAAAAACAGGTTGTTTACGTTTTGTCCGCCCAATAAAAGACCGATAACAGGCATGATGATATCTGCGACCAGTGAACCCACAATCTTGTTGAAGGCTCCACCTATGATTACCGCGGTGGCCAGCGCTACGATGTCCCCTTTGAGAAGGAACTTTTTAAAGTCAGCTATAAAAGCCATATCTATTTGTTTTGATGGTTAGTGTGCTAAGGTATAAAAAAATACGATTGATTTTTAATTACCTTGTAAATTAGCTATTTATAATTTTTCTTTTAACCCGTTGAGAGATTGCGGTCAATAATTCATAAGAGATAGAACCTACCTTTTTAGCCAGTTCGGGAAGTGGCGCGCCTTTGCCAAAAATGATCACTTCGTCACCCTCTTCACAGTCAATTTCAGTTACATTGACCATGACCATATCCATGCACACATTACCCAGGATAGGTGCTTTTTTACCTTTAATGGTGACATAACCTTTGCCATTGCCGTATTCGCGTGAAATTCCATCGGCATGTCCCAGCGGAATGGTAGCGCTGCGCTCTGGTTTTTTTGCAATATGGGCGCGATTGTAGCCCACGCTTTCACCCACTTGAATCTCATGTATCTGCGAAATCACACTTTTTAAAGTAGCCACCGGTTGCAGATGTGTATCTTCTTTAGGATCGTTGCCGTAGCCGTAAAGCCCAATGCCGGTGCGCACCATATCAAACTGGGCTTCGGGAAAGTTGAGGATGCCAGAGGTATTGCTCTGATGCAAAATAGGCGTGTAGCTCAAACCGTCGATCATCTTTTTGGCGCAATTTTTAAATGTGGAAATTTGATTGAGAGTAAATTCTTTTTCATTGAGATCTTCACTGGCCACGAGGTGCGAGAAGAGCGATTTTAACTGAATTGCTTTAGTGGCTTTGAGAATTTTTAAGAGTTGATCTTCGTTACCCGGTTTAAAGCCCAGGCGGTTAAGACCCGTATTAAATTTAATATGTACGGGGTAGTTTTGTTGTTGTTTCGCTTTCGCGGAAGCGATAAACGCATCAATCACCCGGTAACTGTATAGATTAGGCTCCAAAAAATGGTCTATCATTGCCTCAAAACTGCCCATTTGTGGGTGTAAAACGAGAATGGGCGTGGTAATACCACCATCGCGCAGGGCGACCCCTTCTTCAGCGTAAGCAACGGCAAAATAATCAACTCCCAAACTTTCCAGTTTTCCCGCCACCGCCACCGCATCGCTCCCGTAGCCAAAGGCCTTGGCCACCGCAAGTAGTTGCACGCCCGGTTTTACTTTAGCCTTAAGATAGTTAAAGTTATGGGTGAGTGCCGCCAAATCTATTTCCAGAACGGTTGCCGCCATTTATTCTTTATTGGGTGAAGGCTTGATGGTTTTAGGATCCTGCACATCGATTTGCTTTAAGCGTTCCCGCAGCATGGCCTTGTAATAAGCCCCACGGCTCAGGGGTTCGTATTCTTCGGTCTCGCCCAGTAAAACCAGATCATCGCTGGCGGCCTTCCGGTAACTGAACTGCGCGAGATTGCCCGTACGGGTACAAACGGCATGCACTTTGGTCACGTACTCTGCGGTAGCCATAAGCGCTGGCATGGGGCCGAAAGGATTCCCTTTAAAATCCATATCCAGACCCGCGACAATCACGCGCACACCGCGATTGGCCAGGTCATTGCAGACCTTTACGATCTCATTGTCAAAAAATTGGGCCTCATCAATCCCCACTACATCGCAGGCATCGGCCAGGATGGGAATGTTTGCGGCTGCGGGAACGGGCGTAGAGCGTATTTCGTTTGCATCGTGTGAGATCACCAGATCTTCATCATAGCGCACATCTATGGCCGGTTTAAAGATTTCCACTTTTTGTTTTGCAAACTTGGCGCGTTTGAGCCGGCGGATCAATTCTTCGGTCTTGCCCGAAAACATGGAGCCGCAGATGACTTCTATCCAACCAAATTGCTCTTTGTGATTAACGGTATTTTCGAGAAACATTTTGTACTTTTCAATTCCTAAACGGCAGGATCGCTGTTTTAAGGTGCAAGATGGGGCAAATTTAATAAATAGTATCAATCCCCGACACACGGCCTTCCGCATTTTTAAAAAGGCTGCCGGTTTCTTATTTTTACCTTTTAAAAATCCTGTTTTTGTTATATTATGTGTGAATTAATTAAGAAGATATGAAGAAGCAATTAAAATCTGAATTGGTGAGCCTTGCCCACCACATCCTTCAGATGAGTTCAGACGCTAATTATTCTGCCATGCAGCAGGAAGCCAAAAAGCTGTATGAGAAGCTTACGGTTATGGCTTTCGCCGAAAAACACTTTGACGGGATAAGTCCCACCATTGGCAAAGCCGAAATCATCGAGGCCCTTCAGGATAAAAATGAGGAGGAAATCAAGGAAATTATTGAAGAAGCGGAAGAAAAACAGGAGGACGTTGGCATTGAAGATGACAGTACGCGCCGTATGGACGAAATTGCAAAAGCAAACGAACTCATTTTTGAACGCGCCAGAAGCAAGAGGGAAAATCCGCCTAAAAGCATTGAAAATCCCCCCAGCCAACCAGAAAACAAACCCAGTCAATCCTCGCTGTACGAACCGGTGATCGAAAAGATCAAGGACATGGTGGCCATGATGCCACCAGAGGCCGATGCCATCGATGATATGTTTAAGGAAATTACGGGTCAAAACAATATGAAAAACGACCGTGATGACATCGGTGAATATGGCCGCATGCCTGAGTTTGAAGAAAAAAAGGAAGATCAGGAAAAGCGCCAGGATAAAGAAGACCGCACGCTAAAACCGGAAACGGAAAATGAGGAAACCGAAAGCAACGATGGGATGCGTCAAAAATCCCTCAATGACCGTCTAACGCAAGGGCTAAAAATAGGTCTGAATAATCGTATCGTTTTCATCAAATATCTTTTTAATGGCAGTGCGACAGATTATAACCGCGTGCTTTCTCAACTTAACACGCAACGCAGCTGGCCAGAAGCACTCCAGTTTATAGACCAAATGGTCAAACCAGATTATAATAATTGGCAGGGTAAAGAGGGCTATGAGCAGCGTTTCAAGGAAATTGTGGAAAAGAGATTTAACTCCTAATCATTCAATTTTCTCCTATATTCAAACTTATGAAAATCGTATAAATGGGTAAATTATACCTCGTTCCCACGCCTATAGGAAATCTGGAAGATATGACTTTTAGAGCGGTAAGAGTGCTGCAGGAGGCAGATCTCATCCTTGCCGAAGATACCCGTACCAGCGGAAAATTACTCAAGCATTTTGAGATTATGACTCAGATGCACTCCCACCACATGCACAACGAGCATAAAACGGTAGATAACATTGTAGAACGCATAAAAAGCGGAGAAACTATTGCATTGATAAGCGATGCGGGTACACCGGCAATTTCCGATCCCGGTTTTTTATTGACCCGCGCTTGTGTAGAAAATGGTCTGGAAGTGGACTGCTTACCGGGAGCAACCGCTTTTGTGCCGGCACTTGTAAACAGCGGCCTGCCCAATGATAAATTTATTTTTGAAGGGTTTTTGCCGGTAAAAAAGGGGCGAAAGACGCGCTTTCAACTCCTGGCCGAAGAAGAGCGCACCATGATTTTTTATGAAAGTCCCCATAAACTGATCAAAACCCTAGGTCATATGGTGGAATATTTTGGCGCGACACGGAAACTTTCTGTGTCGCGAGAAATCTCAAAATTGCACGAAGAAACCATACGCGGTACCGCAGAAGAAGTTCACGCCCATTTTGAAAACAAGCCACCTAAAGGGGAACTGGTCATCGTGGTGGCTGGGAAGTGAGTGAAGAATATAAATTACTTGTGTTTCCCCACTTCAAAACCATTCTTGCCCAAAAACTGTTTGCCGCTGGCGATAGCTGGTTCTTCTAGAGAAGTTGCCATAGAATCGTTCCAGCGGTTCAGATAACCAAAAAGGGAGATTACCCCCAGCATTTCCACAATCTCGCCTTCATCCCAAAATTCATAGAGACGCTCTTTAATTTCTTCATCCACGCCGTTGGGTACTTGGCTTGCCTTTAGCGCAAAATCCAGCGCGGCACGTTCGGCTTCAGAAAAGGAAGGATGTGTGCGGTATTCCCAGATATTGTCCAGCTGTTCCTGTTCTGCGCCATAACGTTCGGCGGCACGTATCGCGTGGGCCTGGCAATAACGGCAGCCCGCGGCATTGCTGCTCACCCAGGCCATCATGCGCTTGAGCGCGGAAGTAACCCGACCCTCATTTGCCATTACCGCCTTGTTGAGGTTTATGAAAGCGCGTGAAATCTCAGGACGCCGTTGCATGGTAAGCACGCTATTGGGACAAAAACCCAGCGTTTCATTAAAGAATTCGGCAAGTTCGCTTGTGGTTGTGTCATGCTGGGCATCTAAAGGAGGTACTAAAGGCATAGGTTAATATTTTAAAGTAAATGAATGTGAAACTATAGTGTTTTAGGGATAGGCTATTTTATGAAATTGTTATTTTTTTCCTTAATAATAAGGTGGTAAACTGTATTTCTTCCGCTTTAAAGAAGCAAAAAAGTATTCTTTCTATCGTGTAAATTAAGCATTTCTGCATGCTTTCTATGTGGAATATTTCAAAGGATAACTAAATATTATTCATATTTAGTTTAAATAAACTTTAGAATTTAAAAAGCACGCATTACATTTGCCGCTCTATTTGAAATAAGTCTAAATTAAAATACATCAATAATGCGGAACACTATTTTCCTAATGCTTTTCTTTCTTCTCGTACAATTTGGGTTTGCCCAATCTAACGGAATCCTTGAAGGTAAAGTTATAAATAATGCCGGTATGGCCATTACAGACGCTAATGTAAAGTTGGCAGGAACTCAATTCGGCACCCAGACCGATGCCTTAGGAACGTTCCGCATTAGTGCTGTTTCTACCGGAAATTATATTCTCAGGATTTCATATGTGGGGTATCAAATGCGGGAAATTAACGTAGAGGTCTTGGCCAATCAAACCAATACCATAGCGGACATAATACTTTCCAGCAGTGAGGAGCAATTGGGAGAAGTGGTTTTACAGGGCAATGGAAATATTAACGATTTTAGCCGTGCAAAAAGTGATTATGTGGCGAAGATGCCGTTGAAAGAGATCGAAAATCCACAAGTGTATAACACCATTACGGCAGAATTGCTTCAAGAACAGGTAATTACCACCTTTGATGATGCCCTCAAAAACGCCCCCGGAATTACTAAATTGTGGGAATCTACCGGTAGGGGCAGTGATGGCGCCGGTTATTTTTCCTTGCGTGGCTTTGCGGTGCAACCTACGCTGGTAAATGGTCTTCCCGGTGTTACTAATGGTAGTCCAGATCCCGCAAATATTGAGCGTATTGAGGTTTTAAAAGGCCCTTCGGGAACCCTTTACGGGAGTAGTTTAATTTCTTATGGGGGACTCATAAATATTGTGACCAAAAAGCCGTATTCTTATTTTGGCGGAAATATTTCTTACGTTATGGGAAGTAACGGCCTTAACCGCGTTACTGCAGATATCAACACGCCACTGGATGAAGAAGGAGATGTGGCGCTGCGACTCAACACCGCTTACGATACGAGGAACAGTTTTCAGGATGCCGGTTTTCGCAAGTCTCTTTTTGTGGCGCCTTCGTTGAGTTATAAAGTCAACGACCGCCTTTCTTTTCTTATCAATACTGAATTTTATTATGGCGAAAGCACAAACACCACCATGCTTTTTGTGGATCGCGGTGCGCCATTGCGTGTAAATAACATACAGGAATTGGGCTACGACCCAGAGCGTTCTTTTACCAGTAATGATTTGGTTTTGGAAAACCCCAACTTTAGTCTGCAAGGCCAGATGAATTATAAAATATCAGACAGCTGGACTTCCCAGACGGTGGTTTCCCGTGGTTCTGCTAAGTCGAAAGGTCTGTATTCCTACCTTTATGAAGGAACGCAATTTTTTCAAAATCAGGAGGAGGTGCCCGGGGAAGTAACAAATTTAAACGAAGGGATTGCCCTTACCCGTTACATCAGTGATCAAAATTCAACAACGCTTACCACAGATATTCAGCAAAATTTTATTGGTGATTTTGAAATTGGTGGCTTGCGTAATCGCGTTGTTGCCGGTCTCGATTATTATAACCGGGAAGTGATTGACAATAATTCCGGCTATGTGGCAAACGGTATTGTTTATATTGGTAATGCCAGTTTGCAAAATGTCAATGAGAGCATTTACGGTATCTACAACCCTGACAATTACATTACAGATAATGATAGCGGTGTTCTTTCTGAAGCGGCAACCTATAATTTGCTGGCCAATACCAACCGGAACAGCAATAATGTAAACCAGGAAGTGTACAGTGCCTATGTTTCGGACGTGTTGAATTTTACGCCAAATCTTTCTGCAATGGCCAGTTTGCGTATTGATCAATTTGAAAGTGATGACAACAGCCAGACCGCGCTTTCTCCAAAATTTGGCCTCGTCTACCAGCCCATTCTTGATCGGGTGGCGCTTTTCGCCAATTATATGGACGGTTTTACCAATTTGACCCCTCAAGAACAGGGTGATCCAGCAAATGGCCAAACCACAACGGTAACCTTTGATCCCGAGCGCGCTAAGCAATTTGAAGTGGGGACTAAACTGAATATTGTACAGAACAAGCTCGCGGCTACTTTTAGTTATTATGACATTCAAGTGAGCAATACGGTGCTTGAAGAGACAGATCGCCCTTTCTTTTATGTGCAAGATGGGGAGCGTTACAGCCGTGGTTTTGAGGCCAGTCTTACCGCAAGTCCATTACAAGGTCTTAATATCATTGCCGGGTACAGTTATAATGACAGTAAACTCAATAAAACAGACCAGACCGACTTTTTAAACCGTAGGCCAGAATCTGCCGGCCCTAAAAACCTGGTCAATTTATGGATCAGCTACCGTTTTCCGGAAACTGTACTTGAAGGACTGGGAGTAGGTTTTGGTGGGAATTACGCCAGCGAAAACATGATTTTTAACCGCCAGTTAAGTGGTGTTTTTACCCTTCCGGAGTACACGGTGCTTAATGCCTCTGTTTTTTATAATGTTGACAAATTTGCCATAAACTTAAAGTTGAATAATCTGGCAGATAAGCAATATTATTCTGGCTGGTCAACCATCACGCCGCAAATGCCGAGAAATTTTGCGGCAGCATTCACCTATAAATTCTAAATAATTCCTTATCGAACTTCTCCTTTGGGGAAGGCCAGAATTGTTTTTCAGAATTCTGGGTGGGAAAATTTTTAAACTCTTAATTTTAGCCGTCAAAAGGGCATTTTTAGCACTTTTTGGCGGTTTTCTATATGAAGAAAAAAAACGACAAAAACCAATAAGAAAGTGGGCGGGAAGGCTTCATTTATGGTTGGGCCTTACCTCGGGTATTGTTGTGTTTATTGTAGCCATTACTGGCTGTATATTTGCCTTTCAGGATGAGATTCAGGATGTTACGCGCGACTGGAGAAAACTGCCCGCGCAACAACAACAGTTTGTAGCGCCTTCGCAGCTTTTGCACAAAGTACATTCCCTTTTACCCAATTCCACTGCGAGTTTTGTGACCTATAACGGTAAGGAACGGCCAGCGCATGTGTATGCTTTTATGAATAATGTTCCCTATTATCTTTATTTTAATCCCTATACGGGGGAATTGCTGCACGTTCAAAACCTGAATGAAGATTTTTTTATCATTATCGAGAATCTGCACATGTACCTGCTCCTGCCAGAAGCTATCGGGAAGCAGATCGTTGGGATTTCCACTATAATTTTTGTGATTATGCTCATTACAGGGATAATTCTTTGGTGGCCAAAAAAGAAAAAACAATTGGCGACTAATTTAAAAGTCCGCTGGAAGGCGCGCTGGCGCCGTGTGAATTACGATCTGCACCGCACTGCCGGTATTTATTGTGCCCTGATCGCGCTGTTACTTGCGATCACAGGTCTGGGCATCGCCTATGAATGGATGCACGCCTCTTTTTATACCGTAGGAAATCTGGGGCAAGATTATCCTGCAGATCATGAAGTTCCCAAAATAACCGAGATTCCAGAAGCGGTTTTGCCACAAGCTTTTGACCGCGCGTTTTATACAACCGTTGAAAAACTTCCGCAAAGTGGAATGTATTTTGTGCTGGATCAGGGTGCAGATAAACCTATTTTAACCGGGGCATATCCCAAAGCACTTACTTTTGATCACCAATCCAATTTTTATTTCCATCCCAAAACCGGCCAACCCCTAGCTTCCCATTTATATGCCGAAAAAAGTCCTGGTCTTCAATTTCAGGAAATGAACTATGGCCTGCACACCGGTCAATATTTTGGTCTTTTGGGCAAGATTTTAGCTTTTTTTACCAGTTTATTTGTGGCTGGCCTCCCCATGAGCGGTTTTATGATCTGGTGGGGACGGCGTAATAAGAAAGGTTCTAAAGGATCTCTTGTAGCATAATTTACTTCTAAAACCACCTATTAGTATTACCTTTGTTTATAATGTTTGATTATAAACTTCACGTCTTTTTTACCGTCGCCAGCCGCCTGAGTTTCTCCAAGGGGGCTGAAGAGTTACACATTACACAGCCTGCTGTAACCCGCCATATCAAACAAATGGAGCAACACTTTAACCAGAGACTCTTTGAGCGGAAGGGCAATAGCATAAGCCTTACCAAAGCGGGAAGCGTCTTGCTTGAACATACTAAAGAGATTATGGCGCGCCATACCGCGTTGCAATTTGACATGAACGCCTTGGCCGATAAAACGGAAGGCGTGCTAAAAATTGCTGCCAGCACCACCATTGCGCAGTATATTTTGCCAGAAGTTCTGGCAAAATTCCATCAAAAATATCCTAAAGTTAAGGTGGCGCTTTTCAATGCCAATACAGAGGGTGTGGAGCGTGCCATTATAAGCGACGATGCCATTCTGGGATTTATAGAAGGCAGCTCAAAAAACAGGGAAATTGCCTACCAGCCTTTTCTAAACGATGAGATCGTGCTGGTGGTCGCGCAGGGGCATGATTTGTACAACAGCGATACGCTGCCTATAGAAGATTTACCAAATTATCCGTTGGTGCTGCGGGAGACTGGTTCGGGCACGCTTGAGGTTATAATGGATGCGCTAGCAAAAAAAAACATTCCCTTTGAAGCGTTGAATATCGCTATGCGGCTGGGTAGTTCAGAAAGTATAAAGTCTTATTTGACAGATCAACACAGCTTAGCTTTTTTGAGCATCAATACCATTTTAAAGGAATTGAAAACCGGAGCGCTGGGCATTGTAGATATTGATGATCTTAGTCTGCAACGCCCGTTTTACTACATCAAAAAGCAGGGTCAGCAATCAGCCTTGTCCACTCTTTTTATACAATTTATCAAGCATCACTATAACATATTGTTATAATACATGCTTTTTTAGCATTTGACTTGAGAAGCTTCTCCCAGTACTTTTACATTGATTTAAATAACAGATCGTTCATTTAAAAAAAAACAACCGATGACTTCTAGATCACTTTCTCTTTTTGGGCACCATATAGCACTTGCAAAGATTATTTTTATAGGTATCGCCGCCGTTTGTCTCCTGCCTTTTGTTTCTACACCTATTGCGCTAGCTGTGGGCGTTGTAGTTGCACAGATACTGGGAAATCCCTTTAAAGAAGCGAGTCACCATGCCATTAACTGGTTGTTGAAAATTGCCGTGGTAGGTTTGGGATTTGGTATGAGCGTTTCCAGCGCGATTGTTGCCGGTAAAGACGGGTTTTTATTTACTGTGGGCTCGATCGCCCTTACGTTGACTTTAGGTTTTGTATTAGGTAGACTCTTTGGTATCGATAAGAAAATTTCGCAGCTCATTTCTTCCGGGACGGCCATTTGTGGAGGTAGCGCGATAGCCGCCATTTCTCCAATAATCAAGGCAGATAGCAAACAGATTTCTGTCGCCATCGGCATTGTGTTCCTGCTCAACTCGGTTGCCCTGTTTTTGTTTCCTGTTCTTGGGCATTTCTTCGCCCTTTCGCAGCATCAATTTGGTATTTGGTGCGCCATTGCCATACACGATACCAGTTCCGTAGTGGGTGCGGCTGATGTGTACGGACCCCAAGCCCTTGAGATCGCTACCACCGTAAAATTGGCACGCGCGTTATGGATTCTTCCCGTTTCGGTAGCTTTTGCAATGTGTTCTAAAGGCAGTTCAAAAAAGATAAAAATACCGTACTTCATTGGTTTGTTTATTCTGGCTATCGTGATCAATACCTACGTGCCTGCAATGCATATCGCCTCTCCATATATTGTGAAAACCGCAAAAATTGCGCTCACGCTCACCTTGTTCCTCATCGGTTCTACCCTTACTTTTAAATCGCTAAAGGCAGTGGGCGTCAAACCTTTATTACAGGCTATTATTGTATGGGCGTTTATTTCCATCGCTTCGCTGGCCATTATCTTACAGACCGTTAATTAAAAGGGCGAAAGCATTTTGCCTGCGGCGGAAAAATAATTTTTAGTGGGAATATGCCCAAAAACCACCTTTTCTCACTATAAATAAGTCTAAAAAGAGTAATTTCAATCTACTAAAAAACGGTAGTCAAAAGGTCGTGATCGGCCTTTTTCCATGTTAAACCGCACTATGGAACTTTTTCACCTCATCAGTATTTTAATTGTTTTTGCATCCTCCTTTGGCTATATCAATGCACGTTTTATAAAACTACCTACCACTATTGGGTTGATGCTTATTTCCATGATATTTTCCATTGGGGTACTGGTCTTGGGCAAATATTTCCCCACCGTGATTTCCTATGAAAATAAACTCATGGCGGAACTTGATTTTCGGGATATTGTTTTGAATGGTATTTTAAGTTTTTTACTCTTCGCCGGCGCACTCCAGGTAGATTTATCGCAATTGCGAAAACAGCGCCTGCCAGTTATCATTTTTTCTACGCTGGGGGTGCTTATTTCGACTTTTTTGGTAAGTGTGCTTTTATATTATGTACTTGTCCTTTTAAACCTGCAAATTCCTTATTTGCACTGCCTTGTTTTTGGTGCGCTAATATCGCCCACAGATCCCGTAGCCATTATGGGTATTTTGAAAAAAGTGGGGATAATCAAATCCTTAGAAGTCAAAATAGTGGGAGAAAGCCTTTTTAATGACGGCGTAGGCTACGTGCTTTTTTTAACGGTGCTGCATCTGGCGCAGTCTGGAAGCGGTGGTGAGCCCGTGCAGTTTCAAGAAACCGCGCTTTTGTTCTTAAAAGAAGTGGGTGGCGGCTTTTTATTGGGCGGTATTTTGGGGTGGATCACCTATCACGCTCTGGCACATATAGACGATTATCAAGTGGAGGTAATGATCACGCTGGCCATGGTCATGGGCGGCTATACCCTGGCCGATAAACTCGGTATTTCGGGACCTATTACGATGGTGGTTGGCGGCTTAATTATTGGCGATAAATTGGGTAATAAAAAAGTGGTTTCTGAACAATCTGAAGTGTACGTCAATAAATTCTGGGATTTGATGGATGTGCTTTTTAATGCGTTTCTTTTCCTATTGATCGGTCTTGAGATTCTGATCGTAGATTTCAATAAAACGGCACTTTTGGCCGGTTTATTGATCATTCCTTCGGTCATATTGAGTCGGTATGTTTCGCTGAAAGCGCTTATTGTATTACTACGGAATTGGGTACCGTTTGAATCAAAAACAACGCTTATCATGACCTGGGGTGGCCTGCGCGGTGGTATTTCCATCGCTATGGCTCTTTCGCTGCCTGAAGATATTTCGCGCACCATCCTGATCACCTTGACCTATTGCATTGTGATTTTTTCAATACTGGTACAAGGGCTCACCTTAGCGCCCCTGGTCAAAAAATATCATTTGAATAATCAGTGATGCCCCCCTTCTTTAATTACGGAATTGGGCGTTTTTTACATACCGTATTGTAATGCTTATCCAAAAAGTCAAAGAAAAAAGCAACTTCTCAAAATAAATGGAGTCTATAAAGACACGGCGTTATACTTTTAAACCCTAAGCCATAAGTGCAGTCTTAAGAGTGCCATTGCAAATACTTCATGGTAGTGCTTTGCCGCTAAATGCATATATTGACTAAAACCATTAAAAAAGTCCCTTCCAAATGATAAAATACGCCTCCTTATTTTTACTCGTGTTTGCCTTAACGTCCCAGGCAAAAGCGCAAAGCAAAGAAGTTGCTCACATTGATATGAATGCACTCCTTGATCTCATGCCCGAAAAGCAACAGGCTCAGGCCGAACTTAGCCGTACCGAACGCGCATACCGGGAAGATTTTCAAATGTCTTACCGGGAATATCAGGCGAAATATCAAAAATACGAAGAGGAAAAGGAAACACTTGCTCCAGCCGAAAGCGCGAAGCGTGAAAGCGACCTACAGCTCATTGAGCGCAATCTGGCCCAGACCCAGCAAAATATAGAAGATCAAATCAAGGAAAAGGAGGATATGCTCTATAAACCCATTCGGGAAAAGGCTAAAAAAATGGTGAATCAAGTAGCTGATGCCCAGGGATTTTTCTACGTTTTTGATTCTTCGGCAGATAACGGGATGATCATGGCCAAAGGAAAGGATTTATTGCCTGATGTCAAGAAAAGCATGGGGCTATAAATACTTAAAAACAGGCAAAAACACATGAAAAACGGCCAATTTCATGATGAAATTGGCCGTTTTTTGTTGTTAATTGAAAAAATCTTTGCGTCAACCTAAACGTGTTTCAGGTTCTCATCCTGAATTTCACGTCATGCGATTCTAAAATAAATTTAGGATGACGACTTTAAAACTTTAATAAATCAAGGCGCAGGATTAGGAATTGCGGTGTGCACTTTATTGATTTCTTCCAGAATTTCTTCGGAAAGTTCAACATTTATACTTGCGATATTTTCCTTAAGCTGATCCATTTTACTGGCGCCAATAATGGTAGCGGTCATAAATGGCCTACTTGTTACAAAAGCGAGTGAAAGCTGGGCGAGTGATAAACCATGACGTTCAGCGATTTCTTTGTATTCGTGTGTTGCCGCAACACTGTTCTCATTATTATACCTATCATATTGTGGAAAAAGCGAAAGACGTGTGTTTTCTTGAATGCCGTCCAAATGCTTACCGCTTAGTGTCCCAAAACCCATAGGTGAATAAGCCAGCATGCCCACTTCCTCGCGTAGCATGATTTCGGTCAGGCCAATTTCATCTTTACGGTTAAGTAAATTATAGGGGTTTTGCATCGTTATCATTTTTGGTAATCCCTGGCTTCTGGATTCTTCCAGAAAACGGGAGAGCCCGTAGGCGGTCTCATTGCTCAGCCCGATATGGCGAATTAAACCTTCTTTTACAAATTCATTGAGGCTTTCCAGAATTTCCTTAAAATTATCGCTCCACGCTTCATCTGCATCGTGCGCGTAATCCAGTTTGCCAAAATAATTGGTATTGCGTTCTGGCCAGTGCAATTGATAGAGATCGAGATAATCGGTTTGCAGGCGTTTTAGACTTTTATGAATGGCATCCTTAATCTCTGCTTTGGCGTAACCACCGGTGCGAATGTGTTTAGTCATTTCTGCAGGGCCGGCAATTTTTGAAGCGATGACCAGATCGTCGCGCTTCCCGCGTTTTTTAAGCCAGGTGCCGATTATTTTTTCAGTGCTACCGTAGGTTTCCGCGCGTGCTGGTGTGCTGTATAATTCGGCTGTATCTATAAAATTAATGCCCTGATCTATGGCATAATCCAGCTGGGCATGGCCTTCGGTTTCGGTATTTTGTTCGCCCCAGGTCATTGAGCCTAGGCAGATTTCACTTACGTTAAGGTCTGTATTGGGGAGGGTGGTGTATTTCATTTTTTGTTTAAAGTTTCAGGTTTGAAGTTAAAATCAGTCTAATTCCACTAAAATGGGGCAGTGGTCGCTATGTTTGGCCTCGTTTAAAATAAGTGCACGTTTGATGTTTTCTTTGAGCGGGGCGCTCACCATATTATAGTCAATTCTCCAGCCCTTATTGTTCTGGCGGGCATTGGCACGGTAACTCCACCAGGAATATTTTTCAACATCCTTATTGAGGTGGCGAAAGGAATCTATAAAACCACTTTCTATAAAACCGCCTATCCAAGCGCGTTCTACAGGTAGAAATCCGCTTGTGTTTTTTAGCCGAACCGGATCGTGAATATCAATTGCCTCATGGCAAATGTTGTAATCCCCACCAATGACCAGGTTGGGACGTTCTACTTTGAGGTTGTTGATATACTCCTGAAAAAGGTTCATATATTCCAGTTTATGATCCAAACGGGCACTATTTGTCCCCGAGGGCAAATACAGGCTCATGACCGATACATCGCCAAAATCTGCCCTTATATTGCGGCCTTCTGCATCCATGGAGGGAATCCCGGTACCGTATTCAATATGATCGGGGCCTGTTTTGCTTAAAATGGCCACGCCGCTATAGCCCTTTTTTTGTGCACTGAACCAGTAGGCGTGATAACCGGCCTCTTCAAAAACCTCGAGTTCCAGCTGCTCTTTATTCGCCTTGATTTCCTGTAGGCAGAGCACATCGGGATCAGCACTTTTCAGCCAGCCCATAAGGTCTTTACGCAGGGCGGCGCGTATTCCGTTTACGTTGTAAGAGATGATTTTCATAGCCCGCGAAGATACTGAATCCCCAACCAACCTCCCCAAAGGAGAAGAGCATTTATCCTGAATGGTTCCGCTCCTTTTAAAGGAGGGGTGGCACCGCGCCAGCGGTGACGGGGTGATTTACCACGAATTTTGCGGTTAACTTGAAATCCGTGTTTTAACCCTTCCGTCCGCCAAATGCGGCCACCTTCCCTTGCTAAGGGAAGGAGCTTTTAGAGTTTTATTTTCACAGAACGATTCAACAGTTCAACAATTAACTAAATACAAGCAGCTTCCTTAAAAAATCACAATTCCACCCTACTTTGCTTATTTTTGGCCAGGTCATACTAACGGGCCTTTCTTCCAGTTAACTAAGTAATGCGCCATACCGTACTTTTCTTATTGGTTATCTATCCCTCGCTACTACTGGCGCAGGAGGTTAACGACCCTACTGTACGTCAAAAGCGTTTGCTGGTTCGGGATTCAGTGGTGCTGGACAGTGTGAGCATCAATCCTTCATTTTTTGAGGTGCATAAAAAAAATGGAAAAACGCTGGATAGTTCTATGTATGAAATGGATTATGGCCGTGCTATTTTCCGCTTTTCTGTTTCACCGGCAGGCCGGCGCGAAAGCAATAATTTTTCGGAGGATACGTTGATTTTTAACTACAGTGTCTATCCCGATTTTTTGACTAAACGCTATTTTATGTTTGACCGCGATCGGGTGGTGAGTAGTTCGGGTGCCCTTGATAAGGTGCAGGCGCTTCGGGAAGAGCGCAACACGCCAGAATTCACCCCTTTTGACGGCCTCAATGTTTCCGGGAGCATCGTGCGTGGCGTGACTGTGGGCAACAACCAGAATAGTACGCTGAATTCTGAACTTGATCTGCAGATTAGCGGGCAGCTAAGCGAAAAGGTGGGATTGCGGGCTTCCATACAGGATGCCAATATCCCCCAGCAGGAGGGCGGTTATTCACAACGATTGGATGAATTTGACCAGATATTCATAGAACTTTACAGCGATAACTGGAACATTCGCGCAGGCGATATCAACCTTGAGGAAAACACCTCTTATTTTGGGAGTTTTTCAAAAAAAGTACAGGGACTTTCCCTTAGCGGATCGCTTGAAAATGAAGAGAACAAAACCTCGCTTTTTGCTACTGGTGCACTGGTGCGTGGTGTGTTTACCCAAAGTAGGTTTACCGGTCAAGAGGGCAATCAGGGCCCCTACAAACTCACCGGTCCCAATGGTGAATTGTATGTGCTCATTGTGAGCGGTAGCGAGCGCGTGTATGTGAACGGGGTGTTGCTGCAGCGTGGGGAAACCGAAGATTATGTGATAGACTATAATGCCGGTGAGATCAGTTTTAACCCTACGTTTCCCATTACCAGCGAGATGCGTATTTCGGTGGAATATCAATACAGCGAACAGAATTTTACGCGGGTGATCGCCTACGGCGGAAGCGGTTTTGAGACGACAGACGAGAAATTTGCGCTACGTGCGCATGTCTATTCTGAAAGTGATGCCAAAAACCAGCCACTGCTGCAAAACCTTAATGAAGACCAAGTGGATGTTTTACAGGAAGCTGGCGATGACCGCAACCAGATGATTGCACCCAGCGCCACGCCAGACAGCTATGACGAAAACAAAATTTTATACAGAAAAGAAGTGCGTAACGGTAACGAGATCTATGTATTTTCTACAGATCCCGAGGACGAACTTTTTAATGTGCGCTTTACACAAGTAGGGCCGGGCCAAGGTGATTATGTTTTAAGTGACGGGAATGCGATTTCCACTATTTATGAATATGTAGCGCCCATAAATGGCATTTCACAGGGCAATTTCGCCCCCGTGGTACAACTTTTTGCACCTACTAAATTACAAATGGCGGTGGTGCAAGGCCACTATGCGCCTTCGGTAAAAACAAAAATCGCTTTTGAAGGCGCCGGAAGTAAAAACGACCTGAACCTGTTTTCTGAACTTGATGATGCCAATAATGACGGTTTTGCCGGTAAAATCACCGCAAATCAGCAGTTTTTTGACTCAGAGAAGAAAAATCAGCTAGAGGCTTTTGCTAATCTTGATTATATTCAGGAGGATTTTAGAAATGTGGAGCGCACTTATAATATTGAGTTCTCCAGAGACTGGAACTTGCCGCTCTTACCACAGGGAGACCAGACCTTTCTTACCACAGGATTAAATTATGCAGAAAATAATCGGGTAACGCTCAATTACCGTTTTGAAAACCTCACCTATTCAAGCAATTATTCGGGCAATCGGCATAGTATTTTAGGTGCTTTTACGAGTTCAAAGTTTCGCGCAAGCGTAAATACCAGTTTTTTGAATACTCGAGCCGATACGGCGACAACTACTTTTTTCCGGTTATATTCCCGCGCCATTTATGATTTTGACAAATCTTGGGTAGGTGGTGTGGTAAATGCCGAAGATAATGTACAGGAAGATGCCACGGGCGTTGATCCGCTGAGTCAGCGCTTTCAGGCCTATGAGGTTTTTACCGGTTTGGGGGACAGTACGAAGGTTTTCGCTGAAATCGGTTACCGCTACCGTGTCAATGACAGTGTACGCGATACCAATTTACAGCGTGTAAACAGCAGCAACACGTACTATCTCAAGTCGCAATTTGTTAAGAATGAAAACACGCGCCTGGCCCTTTTTGTGAATTATAGAAACTTAAAATACATTGAAACGCAACGTGAAAATGAACAATCGTTAAACAGCCGGCTAATTTATGACCAGAGCCTTTTTAATCAAATGCTGCGCTGGAATACTGTTTTTGAAACCAGCAGCGGGACGCTGCCCAGACAGGAATTTACATATGTAAATGTAGATGAGGGGCAGGGTACCCACACCTGGAATGATTATAACAACGACGGTGTGCAGCAGTTGCAGGAGTTTGAACTGGCACAGTTTCGAGATCAGGCAGATTACATCCGCGTGCTCCTGCCCAACCGTATTTTTGTAAAAACACACCAGAACAAATTGAGTCAGTTGCTTACCTTAAATCCGCAGCAATGGTCAGGGCAAACCGGTTTTAAAAAATTTCTTTCTCATTTTTATAACCAGACCAGCTATCTAATAGATCGTAAAATTTTACGCGAAGGCGACGCTTTTAATCTGAATCCTTTTGCCAGCAGTGATAATGAACTAAGCCTGAACCTAAGCCTTAGGAACACCTTATTTTTTAACCGCGGTATTCAGAAATTTACCACCAGTTATATCTATTTAAGTACAAAAAGCACCAATTTACTGGCTATTGGTTTACAGGAAAATGATTTGCGAAGCCATCAATTCAATTTTTTGCATAAAGTGAAAGAAAGTTATTTAGTGAATTTAAAAAGTGAATTTGGCACGAATTCCAGTGCCTCAGAAAATTTTGAGCAACGCAATTTTGAGTTAAAAACGGTAGATATTCAGCCGAAACTGTCCTATTTATTCAATGAGCAATCGCGTATCGAAGCTTTTTATGGTTTTGGGAAAAAAGAGAACCAATTGGGCGATATGGAGCAGCTCACGCAGCAAGACCTAGGCGTTGCTTTTAGTTTTGCGAATGCCGCCAAACTTTCCCTGAACGGCGAACTCAAATACATCAACAATGATTTTAGCGGGAGTGCTTTTTCTCCGGTGGCCTACCAGATGCTCGAGGGGTTACAGCCGGGCACCAACTTTACCTGGAACCTTATCGCCCAGCGGCGCCTCACCAAATTCCTGGACCTCAACATCTCTTATTTTGGCCGGAAAAGCGAAAGTACGAGGACGATACATACGGGGACGGTACAGTTAAGGGCTTTTTTTTAGAGAGAGGAAGACGGCTTATTTTAGGAAGTCAATTGCTTTTACTTTTAAAGTATGATTCGATATAAGCTTATTTGAGTTTGCAATCTGCCTTTTGCCGGCCAAACTATACCATTCTCTAAAGTCGAACAAAAGTTACAGGGTTCTGGTGATTTTCACTAGATTTTAGAATCCTATCTGATCTTCCTTATTTTTAATTCTTTTTTACAAAATCCGTCCAAATAGCTTTGAATACTCTTCATAATGTTTTTTTCCTAACAATTGTACATGTTAGCCACGTCTTTTCTTATTCGGTAATTTTGCGGTTGATAGAACTTTGTTCGCCTTTTCTAACTTCTTGGGAAATAGTATTCTGTCACGTAATTTATCTAAATTCTTATCTATCACCACAAGGGGTTTGTTTCGATTTGATATGTTGACTACTGTTTTCATGTTTATTTAAATTTCCTTTGCACTAAAAACCCATCGTATTCAGTACCGATTTCAAAGTCAACAAAATCGTCTCCAATTTGTCCATAAAGATAAAAATCTTTTTTGACTTCATTATAAAATCGGTTTATTCCCATTCTGTATAATCTTGTTCGATACTTAGTACTTCCGGTTGCATAAACGAAAAAATCAGGATATTTATTGAAAAAGGTATATACTGCGTCGACTACTGTCACCAAAATCTTTTGCGTATCCCCATTATCTGAAATCGCTAAATCATTAAAATTTTGTGTTCTGGAATTAAAATCTCCAAAAGCTAAATTATAAACATCCGGATTTGTTGTTTCTTGAAACTCAATTAATTTTCTAATAGCGCCTTTAGAACCTTCACTTATAAATTCGAAACGTGTAAATTTACTTTCAGACTTTAAGTGATATTTTTCGTTATTAATTTACTATTTATCAGGGTGTTAAGATATAAAATTTGATTTAGATAATGGTTTTTTTGAAGTTTTGATGCTTTCTATACTACCTTACAAAAATCTTTTTTACAATCCCTTCCTCTTCCGTGCCTATGCGAATGATATAAATTCCGGTGGAAGCGTAAGACATATCTAAATCATACACGTAGTTACCATTTAAAGACTCAATGCGGTTTTGTACTAGCTTTTGACCCGAAATGGTAAACACGTTTAAGATCATATCTTCTTCAAAATCGGTGTCTCGGAGCAAAATCCCAAACTGGTCCTTATCTTCGCTAAGTACCACGAGATTGCCTTCTTCCAAAGGTATGCCGCGCACTATGGATGAATCAAATAAGGTAAGGGTAAAATCATTGGTACGGCCAAAATCTATAAAACCACAGGGATCGTTGAGGTCGCCGGGTTCATTGGTGTCCTTTCCGCGTACGCGCATACGGTAAGAGCCCATGGCCAAGTTTTCGGGAAGGGCGAGTGTAAAGTCTTCATCGGTATTGGCGGTACTTACCGATCCCGATGCCACGCGTTCATCGGATTCAAAGGCGCCGTTTTCGTCAAAATCTACAAAAATTATATAGGCCGAATTCTCATAACCCATTTGTAAGGTTCCGCTGGGAATGTTCCCATCGGCGAGATCAATCTCAAAATCAACATCGGTATTGTCGGCGTAGCCATCGGCGGTACATTGGGTTGGCATGTTTATTTCGGCGAGATCAATATGGGTCACACCGTCGTTGTAATCGCCGCAATTAGCGCCTGGACTACAATAAAAGTTACTCACCGTTTTAGTTAAGGAATCATTTTCAGGAATCGCATCACCTATAAGCGCCGTAGTCGCGGAAAGTTCGTAATTGCCCAGGGCAGTAAGGTCTGCCGTTTGATCAAACGTATAATTCACCGTGGTATCGGGAGCTAGCGTACCGGATGCATTCCCGTTAACGGCCTCACCATTGTCAAGGGTATAATGCACCGGGATATCAGTTTGCGGCAGCCCCCCATAATTGGTAATGGCTACCGTCACGGGCTCGCTGCTTGTTTGACCCCCTCTGGTAATAGGGGCGATAATTGCAGAAATGCCCACATCACGGCCGGGAATATGTAAAACAGCCGTGGTTTGAGCATCATTTTCCGGATTTTGATCACCATTGAGCAGGGTTGACGCGGTAATTTCATAGGTTTCTCCTACTGAAGAAAGATCGGCCGTCTGAGAAAAAGTAAAGGTGGCAGTTTCATTAAAAGCAAGGCTTCCATTAAAGATTTCCGTAATTACTTCGCCTTCGCCAATCTGGTAGGAAACCTCAAAATTACCCTGCGGAAGTCGGCCAGCGTTTCGAATTTGTATGGTGATCTCTTCCGTGGGGGTGAGCGTACCTTCCTGCGGACTCAAAATTTCGGCGACCTGCATATCATTTTCAAAATCGGGTTCCAGTTTGAAAACGCCCACGACATCACTTAATTTTGGACCAAAAAATTCTGAAACAAACCACATGGTTTCTTCATCGATAGGGTCTAGCGTCATGTGTGTATAATCCGCGTAGCGGGAAAAAGGATCGTTTGCAGTGCTCTGTGCGATGAGGGTTTGCGGTACAGACATGGTTCCCGGGGCATCGTTGCTGTAGCGGCCCGTGTAGTTTATAGCGATCATTTTTTCGGTGCTCACCGTGCTGAACCCCATGCCTATACTTCCGTTTTGATCCTGTATCATACTGGCGGCAAAGGCGTTCTGCCCGTCTGGGGAAACGTAGGTGCCTTCCTGAAAAATGCTCCACGGTTGGCCAGCACCGCTCTGGCGGAGCTCGTACCAGCGTATGCCCGCTTGCTCTTCTTCGTCGCCAGCCACGTCTGCCACAAAGTTGAAAACCGCCGAATTGTATCCGGGAAATGCCCTAAACTGCGCCTGGTTCATAATCGTGGCCTGCAATGCATCGATATCGGGACCAGAAGGCTGACTTAGATTTTCGAAACTTCCGCCGTCAAAAACACTTTTAAAAGGGGTGGTCGGGATGATTTCCGGCTCGGTCACGCTTGAATTTTCAGGGGTTTGCCAGTCCACATTTACGGTCCATACTTTTAGGTGGTCATCGTCAATACCCTCCCAGGCGTCATCCTGCATAAAAACGAGCGAAGCGCCACCGGTTTCTGGCAGTTCATCGTAACCCACATTAAAAAACTGCGGACTGTAAAAACTGTTGCGTTGCAGGCCGGGAAGTGCAAATGATAAAAAACCGGGCGCACCACCTACGAGCATACTGTCGCGCTGCATCACAAAAACATTCGCACCCGTGGCATCAGGATCGCGGTTGGGATTGGTCTCTATATTTGAAGTAATGTAATACCCATCGCGCCAAATGGAATATTTTGGATAATCGGGAAAAGCACCGGTCTCAAAACCGGCTGTGTAGATATACCAGTCGCTGTTTATGGGATCTGGGCCTGTGGAAATGGCAATATTCAGGCCATTTTCAAAATCCTCGTTATCATCCTTATCTTCAAACTGGGTAATAATAAAACGGTCTGCGGCGGTATCGTAGAGCACAATGGGATCACCGGCAGTATTGCCTGGAAATAGGGTGGAGAGGGAAGCTTCCGCAATAAGCGGGTTGCCTTGTTTATCAAAAATACGGAAAGCGGTGTTCCAGGCGGCCAAGTAATGATTGGGACCCACTGCGCCGGTAGGGTCTGAAGGTACAGGGTCTGCATTGGTAGAAATGTGCGCGTCAAAAACAAGGATGGGCTCCGGTTGATAGGAACGATTCATGGCCTTTTTGGAACGGTCTACCAGCGGATCGCCATTTTTGGGATAACCCTTTCCCGGGACTGTGATATTTGCGCCGCGGCGCTTGGGGTTTACCTCTTCTTTTTCGCCCCGCGTATTACTTTTTATAAACGTACCTTCTTGAAGCTGCTCGGCCAGGCTGGGGACTTTAGCTACAAACCTGAGTTTACTGATTCGGGAAGGCGCGTTTTTTTGTTGGCCGTAAGAAAACTGGCCAAAAAGGATAAAAAACAGCAAAAAAATTAAGAAAATAGAAGGTTTATGCTTCATAAACTATATGATCGGAAATAAATAATGGGTTCTATTTAACGCACGTATTTAAAAATACGCAAGCGTGCCAATTATAGTTTAAAAAGCGTAGAATATTCGTTGAGGGGTGTTAAAAATCAGCTTTATGATTAATCTGAATAGAATCACTAAAATTTATGAAAAATAAATTTACATTAATTTTTATTAATTAAATATATAATTTCAGACTTGAGTTTGGGAAGGTGAGTTGTGAGAATAGACCAAATATTTTCATCTGAAACATTATCATACGAGTGAATTACTTGATTGCGTAGTCCAATAATTGCTTTGGCATTTGAGATTTTTCTTTCAAAGGATTCATCCCTTTTTAAGATTCTATTTATGGCCTCTCCAATAATCTCCAAATTTCGCTCGACTGCTCGCTTGAGCATCACATTTTTTTGTTACTTAAAGAAATCTCTTTCTTGACCTACAAAATAGCTGTCAATTTCATCTATGGCCATTTTAATGTCATACAACCATTTTAGGATTCTCTCATCCATAAATCAGCTCTTTGGTTCTATCAATTGAACGAATTAGAATAGGATTTCTTAAAGTCTGTTCTTCCACAAGATCAATCTCACGATCTAGTAATATCTTCAAACTTTTTTTAAAACTTATATAATTGTTGAAATATTCAGCCAGATCTATGGGTTTGAATTTTACCAGAAAGTCAAGATCGCTTTTTGAGTTGAAATTGGAATTGAGGGCAGAACCAAACAAATATATCTTGTCCACATGAAATTTATCACACAGACTTTTAATATTTTCAATATTATTTTCGATTAATTCCATAATCAAATTTAAGCAATACTTCATCAAACCTGATCATTCCCGTCAAAATCACCCCATCCAATGCTTAAAATCGACTTTTTCATGTAAAAATTGGTTCAGTTTTTCAATGGGAAGCCTTACTTGTTCCATGGTGTCGCGATCTCGTACGGTAACTGCATTATCATCTTTTGTATCGTGATCTACGGTGATGCAAAAAGGCGTTCCGGCGGCATCTTGCCTTCTGTATCGGCGTCCCACGGCATCTTTTTCATCATAATCCACATTAAAATCCCATTTGAGATCATCTACGATTTTCTGGGCGATTTCTGGGAGTCCGTCTTTTTTGAGCAACGGGAAAACCGCCGCTTTAAAAGGCGCGATCACTGCAGGTATTTTAAGCACGGTACGTGTGCTGCCGTTTTCCAATTCTTCTTCTTCCAGCGCTTTTGAGAACACGGCGAGGAACATACGGTCAAGACCTATGGATGTTTCTACTACATAAGGAACATAGCTTTCGTTAAGCTCATGATCAAAAAACTGCAATTTTTTACCGGAATGAGCCTCATGTGCCTTCAGGTCAAAATCGGTACGGCTGTGAATACCTTCAAGTTCTTTAAAACCAAATGGGAAATTAAACTCAATATCTGCTGCGGCATTGGCGTAATGCGCCAGTTTATCGTGGTCGTGAAAACGGTAATTCTCTTCGCCAAGTCCCAGGGAAAGGTGCCATTTCATGCGCTCTTCCTTCCAGTGCTCGTACCATTTAAGCTCTTCGCCGGGACGCACAAAAAATTGCATTTCCATCTGTTCAAATTCCCGCATGCGGAAGATAAACTGCCGTGCTACGATCTCATTTCTAAAAGCTTTTCCCGTCTGGGCGATGCCGAAAGGTATTTTCATCCTTCCACTTTTCTGCACGTTAAGGAAGTTGACGAAGATACCCTGTGCGGTTTCTGGCCTTAAATAAAGATCAGTTGCATTTTCTGCGGAAGCGCCAAGTTTTGTTCCAAACATAAGGTTGAATTGGCGTACATCGGTCCAGTTTTTGGAGCCAGTATCGGGATCTGCTATTTCCAACTCTTCGATAAGCGCTTTTACATCGGCAAGATCTTCAGCTTCCAGCGAACGTGCCATACGTTTCAGCACACGGTTCTGTTCTTCTCGGTAGCGCAGTACCCGCGCATTTGTGGTCACAAATTCTTTTTCATCAAAAGCATCCCCAAATCGTTTTTTGGCCTTTTTGATCTCTTTTTCGGCTTTTTGATGCAGTTTTTCGGCATAATCTTCAATAAGTACGTCGGCGCGGTAGCGTTTTTTAGAATCTTTATTGTCAATAAGCGGGTCGTTAAAGGCGTCTACGTGCCCGGAAGCCTTCCAAATAGTGGGATGCATAAAAATGGAAGCGTCAAGGCCCACGATGTTCTCATGCAGCTGCACCATGCTTTTCCACCAGTAATCACGAATGTTTTTCTTGAGTTCGGCGCCATTCTGGCCATAATCGTAAACGGCACTTAGCCCGTCATAAATCTCGCTGCTTCCAAAAATATAGCCATATTCTTTTGCGTGTGAGATTACTCTTTTAAACTGATCGTCCGGTTGTGCCATAATGCGTTGTGGTTTTTTGTTGCTTAAAACGAAAGGCAAAAATAACGAAAACAGCGGGAAGGCTTCTGTTTTAAGTTGAACTTTTAATCCAGTTGCAGTAATGTGGATGCCATAAGGCGATCTTCCTGAAAAATATTGATACGGTAGATGCCCTCTTGAAATTTTGCCGAATAGGGAGCGACTAGCACGCAGCGGGGCGCACTAGCTGTTATTGCTGATGTATTTGCTTGATCAATAGCGCTATAGAGAAGTACTTTTTCACCAAAGGTAATGCTGTTTCTTTCACCTATCACATTGTTCTGCGGATCAATGATCTGCACATAAAGTTGAATATTATCTTCAGTTAGTGCACCGTGAAGCGTGTAGCATACTTCTATGTTATCTATGCGTTTTGCGAGATCGTTAACCAGGTGTTTACCACTGCGCCTTACAATAATTCCGCTAGCGTCAAGGCTGTCTACACGGAGAGCGGTTTTGGCATTGAGCTCATCCTGCAGCGCCTTATTTTGTAGCCGCAGGGAGTCGCGCTCTACCAGCGAACTGTCAAAAGCTTTTTTTACTGCTGTTTTTTCGTTTTGTAAGTTTTGAGTGAGTACGGCAAGGCTGTCGTTTTTTTGCAAAAGTAGATCGCGCTGGTCACGCAGCTTAGTGATCTCAACGCGGTAATTACGTAAAACATCACGCGTATTCTCTGAAGTGGCCAGGCTGTCAAGCAGCTTGGTAATTCTGGTCTGTGCGCTATCCAGTTGCTGCCGCACATCACTTGTCATGGCTTGCTGCGTGTCATACTTGCCCAGCATGTCACGCAGCTCAAGCTCTATCATCTCTTTCTCGCGTATAAGTTCGAGTTCGTTGTCCTGTACCGTATTGTAGAATTTGATCGTGTAAATGCCCAGGCCCAGCAGCAGCAGGACCAAGACAGCGGTTAATAGTTTAAGTGCTTTGTTATTGCCTATTGTGTTCAAACGCTTCTTTTAATTATCTTGTAAAAATCTAACTATTTTATGGTAAACCCACTGCGTCCCCTGTTCAATCTATTCTTTCCGGCCATTTGTCTAGCATGCGAGGAGCTGCTGCAAACAGGTGAAAAACTGTTGTGTACCCAGTGCCGGCATGATCTTCCTGTTACAGGATTGCATTATACAACGCAAAAACCTATTCATGAATTGCTCTACGGCCGTGTGGAAATAGAACACGCGACCGCACTGTTCTATTTTGACAAAAAGAGCAAGGTACAGCAGCTCATTCATAATTTAAAATATAGAAATCATGAAGAGATAAGCGGTTTCCTGGGTAAATGGCTGGGTTTTGAATTGGCATTTTTAACGGATTATCGGGCGATAGATTGTGTAATTCCCGTACCCTTGCACAAATCCCGTCTTCGAGCGCGCGGTTATAATCAGGTGACGGGTTTTGGGAAGGCGCTTGCAGATCAGCTTCATGTTCCTTTAGTTACTGAAATTCTTTTCAGAAAAAGAAATACCAAAACACAGGTTTTTATGTCGCGTTTATCACGCAGTAAGGATGTCATAGCCTCTTTTGATGTCAACGAATTGAACCAACTGCGCGGAAAGCATATTCTGCTGGTAGATGATTTGATTACCACAGGCGGCACGATGGAAGGGTGTGCCGTCGCACTTCAGCAAATACCAGGTATAAAAATCAGTATTGCGGCTATGGCAATAGCGCATTGAAATATTGCGTTATGAAGTAGATCGTGTGTGTAAGCTTCCGCCGTAAGGCAAAAAGTGTTCAGTTTACCCAAAATAGTTGTTACTTTGTGCCGTTATGCTTAAAAAAATCTCCTATTTACTGGCTACTCTGTTTTTGCTGCTTCTGGTGGTGAACTGTGCCAAACGCGGTTCTCCCGAGGGTGGGCCCAAAGACATGGATCCGCCGGTGTTTGTAAGTGCAGATCCGCCCAATTATTCCATTAATTTTGATGCTAAAGAAATCAGGATCAGTTTTGATGAACTCATCAAGCTAAAAGAGCTTCAGAAAAACCTTATTATTTCTCCTCCTCTAGATCCCCCCGCGCTCATCACCCCCCTGGGGGGAGCTTCAAAAAGCATTGGGATAAGTATTGAAGATACGCTGCTGCCCAATACGACCTATGTGTTCAACTTTGGCAACAGCGTGGTTGACAATAATGAGAGCAATCCTTTTTCTTTTTTCAAATATGTGATGTCCACAGGGGATTATATAGACAGCCTTACCGTAAAGGGGCAGATCAGGGACGCACTGCAGCAAGAACCCGATGATTTTGTAACCGTGATGCTTTATGAGGCAGACAGCACCTACACAGATTCCATTATTTATAAGACGGTACCTCGTTATGTGACCAACACGCTTGATAGCTCTACCACTTTTGAACTAACCAATGTGCGTGCGGGGAGGTATAGACTTGCGGCGTTAAAGGACGATGCGTCCAATTATACATTTCAGCCCGATAAAGACAAGATTGCTTTTTATGATCAAGTCATTGAAGTGCCCAAGGACACGAGTTATACCCTTACCCTGTTTATGCAAAATCCCCCATTAAAAGCCGGCCGGCCTGTGCAGACCAGAATACAACGTGTAGCGTTTCCGTTTACGGGAAATAGGGATAGTATTTCAATTAACCTAATGAATGACAAGCCAGCAGATTTTGAGTCGCTCATCACCTATAAACAAGATCAGGACTCGCTGCGGTACTGGTACCGCCCAGAAATAGCACAGGACAGTATTATTTTTGAAGTGGGTGCCGGCGCCAGTAAATTGGATACCTTTTATCTACGGAAAAGACCATTAAGGCCAGATTCACTTGCATTTAACGCACTCTCGCGCGGAACTTTAAAACTGGGCGATCCCTTTGCTATTGAATCAACAATACCTGTAGTTGGCATAGATAGCAACAAGATTTCAATCACCAAAGCAGATTCGCTGAATGTAGATTTTAAAACAGAATTATTCCCTAAGAAATCTTCATTTCAGATTGATTTTAAAACGGAAGAGGCAACCAATTATCAGATCACTCTTTTGCCCGAAGCGCTCACTGATTTTTTTGGAACGACTAATGATACCTTGTACTATGAAGTGCAAACCAAAGAAATCGCAGATTACGGTGAGCTCAAGCTTACCCTACAGGAAGCTGACAACTATCCCTATATTGTGCAAGTTGTGACCGAAAAAGGCGATGTGGTGGAAGAGCAATATGCAGAAGAAGGCAAAACAGTTTTTAATTTTGGCCTTGTGGAACCTGGATCGTATTATGCCCGCTTGATCCTTGATGCAAATGCCAATGGCACATATGATACTGGAAATTACCTGAAGCAAATGCAGCCTGAAGCCATTATTTATTACCCAAAATTGCTCGATCTGCGTTCGGGCTGGTCACAGGATGAAACTTTTATACTCAGCCAGGCGGTTACTGATCTTCCAGTAACAGAAGAGACTACTCCAGAAGATCAAAGCGGTCCCTATCAGCCAGAAAATTGAGTTTTTTACGGGTTTCCTGCAGATGATCTGCCTCTAAAGTCGCAGTTAGCGTGGCTTCTCTTTTTTCGGCAAATGCTAAGGTTGCTCCTAAGCTATCATACATACCGCTATGACCGTCATAATCGTAGCCATTATCGTCTGTACCTACGCGGTTTATACCTACACAATAACTCATATTCTCAATAGCACGTGCTTTTAAGAGCGTATCCCAGGCAAAAACACGCGTTTTGGGCCAGTTGGCTACATACAGTAGCAGGTCGTAATCTTGTATATTTCTGGAAAAAACCGGAAAGCGCAAGTCATAGCACACTTGTAGAGCAATCTTCCAGCCTTTGTACGCTATAATTTTTAAGTCTTTGCCACGCTCGTAAACTTCGTGTTCACCGGCTAGAGTGAAGCGATGCCTTTTATCGTAATGCTGGGCGATGCCTTCTGGGGTTACGAAATAAAAACGATTATAATACAGGTTATTTTCTTCTACCATGAGACTTCCGGCAATAGCCGAGTCCGTTTTTTGAGCCTGTTCTTTCATCCATTCCAACGAAGCGCCTTGATCTGCGATATTTTCGGGTTCCATACTAAATCCCGTCGCAAACATTTCGGGTAGAACAATAAGATCAAGATCTGCATCCAGACCAGAGATGATCGTACTGAAGTGATCTGTGTTTTTTTTTGGATCGTGCCAGGTTAAATCTGCCTGTAAACCTGCGATTTTGAGTGTTTTTTGCATGTTTTTGAATTTGAGATATGGGCTATAAAAAAACAAATAAAAAACCCCTGCCTGGCAGGGGTTTTTGTGAAAATCTAAAAATACTTTATATATATTTTAGTCGTGTACAACGCGTACTTGCGCAGCAACCATTCCTTTTCTTCCTTCTTCTTCAATAAATTCTACTTGATCTCCTTCTTCTAAAACTTCACCGTTAAGACCGGTTGCGTGTACGAAGATATCTTTACCTGTATCATCATTGGTTATGAATCCGTAACCTTTGGACTCATTGAAAAATTTAACTGTACCTTTCATTGTAAAAATGTAAAAAATTAATAATGCGGTAAAGTTAAGAGAATTAATAAGATAATTGTTAACCAAAAGTAAATTTATTTAAAAAATTTACTGATTTTTTCTTTTTCTTCCTTCAGAGAACTCCCTCATTTTGTTGATGTTGTCTTTGGTAAGCATGTAATTTTGTACTTTTCTGTTCTTCCAGCGGTGGTATAAAAATAAGGGCATAAGTACAAAAATAGCCGCTAGGATGGTAATGCCTATAAAACGGTCGCCCACTACAATATTATCTTCGTAATAGCGAAGGTAAAAACCAATGCACATGGTGACCACCAGTATAAAGAATAAGAAGATGATTATTTTTTTCATGATTATGAGTTTATTTTCTGGAGAAACTGACCAGTTTTCGGCGGTAAACGCTCAGTAATTTAGATTTGGAGATAAAGCCATAATACTTACCATCTTTAATTACCGGCAAATTCCAGGCTGAACTTTCCTGAAACTTGCGCATTACGACCTTTGCGGTATCTTCTTCCAGATAAATATATTCTGGCGCGGCATGCATTAGATTTTTTACCAGCGTGGAGTCATATAAACTCGCGTCAAACATGATATCGCGTATGTCATCCAGCGTGATCACGCCCATGAGCTCATTGTCCTCATTGACCACGGGAAAGAGGTTACGCGCAGACTTGGCCACGGCATTTCGAGCCATATCACCCAATGTCATTTCGGGTTTTACGGCTACAAAATTGCGCTCTATCACATCGTTGAGGTTGAGCAGCGTAAGTACCGCCTGGTCTTTGTCGTGGGTAATAAGTTCGCCACGCAGCCCCAGTTCCATCCCATATACCGAATGCGGCAAAAAGTATTTGTTGATCCCGTACGCAATAGCCGCGGTGATCATAAGGGGAATAAAAAGACCGTAACCGCCGGTGATTTCCGCAATGAGGAATATCGCTGTGAGTGGAGCGTGAAGCACGCCGGCCAGCAGCCCGGTCATCCCTACAAGTGTAAAGTTACTTTCTGAAACCTGATGGCCCAAGCCTATATTATTAAGGATTTTTGCCAGGCAATTGCCCATCACGCTGCCCATAAACAGAGTAGGTGCAAAGATACCGCCTATGCCACCACCGGTAAAAGTGATCGCGGTGGCAAAAATTTTAAAGATTACAAGCCCGGCGAGTAATGCGATCACCACCCATATATTGTCCAGATAAAGACTAAAATACGTTTCACCCAAAGCCTCTATATCATTACCGGCAAGCAGGTTGTTGATCATGTCAAAGCCCTCCCCGTAAAGCGGGGGGATAAAAAAGATCAACGTGCCCAGTGCAAGGCCTGAAAAAAGGAGGCGCTTCCAGGCAGAATCCCAACGGTTGAAGTATTTGAGCAACATAAAATATGCGTTGCTGAAATAAACGGAAACCAAACCGGCAACGATACCCAATATTAAATAATAGGGAAAATCTGCTATGACAAAGGCATCCTTTAATGTAAACGGCAGGATAGTGTCTGAACCAAAAAAGAAATAGGAGGTAAGAATCCCAGATAGGGAAGCCAGCAATAACGGCATAAGCGACATGAGCGTAAGATCAAGGCTAAAAACCTCTATGGCAAAGATAATGGCCGCAATGGGAGCCTTAAAGATACACGACATCGCTCCTGCAGCAGCACATCCCAGCAGCAGCATCCTATTGGCCTGGTTCATGTGGAAAATACGAGACAGATAGGAGCTAAAGGCCGCTCCGGTAACGACCGTAGGGCTCTCCAAACCTACAGACCCACCAAAACCCACAGTGATGGGAGAGGTGATGGCAGAGGCAAATATCTGGTAGCGTCTTAAAATGCCCTGTCTTCTGGAAATTGCTGCGAGTGTTGTGGGCACCCCGTGATTTACGGGCTGACGTATGATAAACTTGACGATACCCATAGAAAGTATAAGGCCTATTACAGGAAAGACAAAGTAGAATCCATAATAGTAATTGCCCACGATCTTACCTTCTAGCAAATCTTGAATAAGAAAGGTAAGGTTTTTAATGAGAACGGCTCCCAGCCCGGCCGCCAGCCCAGTAATGATGCTAAGAATGTAGATAAATGTTGTAGCCGAGATATTCTTGTATCTCCAACTATGAAAACGGTGCAGAAGTGGTTTTTTACCAGACATGTGCTTTTTTATTTTGACGCTTCAAAATTAAGGGGTTCTAGCAGTTATATTAAATGTTTTTACCAGTATTTCGATAATTTATATACGATGCCAAGAACTTAAAAAACCCGCTTTTTTGGCGGGTTTTTGATATAAAAAAGCTAATTTTTAGCAATGTTCATTAAAGGCGTCTGCAAGATTTTCTGCAATCATTTCTGCAGGGCGGCCTTCAATGTGGTGACGCTCTAACATGTGTACAAGTTCACCGTCTTTAAACAAAGCCATAGAAGGTGAAGAAGGAGGAAAGGGCACCATAAAATTACGTGCTAAATCTGTCGCTTCGCGGTCTACACCGGCAAATACGGTATATAAATTATCTGGCGTTTTTGCGTTTTGAAGCGCCATTCGTGCGCCGGGACGTGCATTTGCCGCTGCACAACCACAAACCGAATTGACCACCACTAGGGAGGTTCCTTCTTTTTTCATGGCTGCCTCTACGTCTGCTGTTGTATGTAATTCGGTGAAGCCTACCTCAGTAAGGTCTTCCCGCATGGGTTTTACTAATTCTGCTGGATACATAATATCTATATTTATAATTGATGCAAAGTTACAAAATTATAGTCGGTATCGGCTTTACTTGCTTACTAGCTTTTTGCAACTTCTTTCGTTGAAGTTTTTCGGAGGGACAAAAGTAGTATTTGGCTGTATTTCAGAGGGGGCGGCATAACAAAATGAATTTCCCCATCCTATGGAAATTCGACCTAAAACCTGAAAAAATGGTTCTAAAACAAGATTATTTCCAATTATCTCCGTACTTCACGCCAAACACTTTATTTTTGCAACCTCTTTTCCGCACCTTTTTATAAAAAAGTCAGCGTACGAAGATGATTATAAATTTATAAAATACAGAATATGGTTAAATGGCTGGGTGCCATAGCAGGATTTGCATACCGGGGGATCATAGGGGCCATAGGAGGTTATCTTATTGGTTCGCTTATAGACAGTATGTTTTTCAGCAAAAAAACAAGCGGGGGCACCGGTAATATCTTTACGCAACAGGGGCAAACAGTTTCTCCTGGTGACTTTGAGCTTAACTTGCTGTCGCTGTGCTCTATCGTGATCAAAGCCGATGGGAGCGTGAGCCAGCGCGAGCTTGATTATGTGCGGCGCTATTTTGTGCAATCGTATGGTAAAGAACGGGCTAATGCCACGTTTCGCACGTTTAACGATGTCATCAAGAACAGGGAGGTTAACGCGCAACGCGTCTGTGAGTACCTTGTGCAGCGTACCCGTCGTGAGGTAAGGCTACAAATTGTGCATTTTCTTTTTGGTATTGCCCAGGCAGACGGTAGGGTTTCTGAAGCTGAGGTAAACCAGATTGCACAAATCGCGGGTTACCTGCGGTTGAGCCGTGGTGAGTTTGAGAGCCTCAAGGCCATGTTCTTTAAAAGTGCTGAGAGCGCCTATACGATTCTTGAGCTAGATAAGGGAGCAACCGATGCTGAAGTGAAAAAAGCATATCGCGAAATGGCTAAAAAATATCATCCTGATAAACTACAGCATATGGATGAAGCCTACCGCCAGGGGGCGGAAGAAAAATTTAAGAACGTGCAGGAAGCCTATGAGACCATTCAGAAAGAACGGGGTATGTAGCCTTGTCTTGGTTAGAACAATATAAAATAGGCTTTCGCTATGAGGATAATCTTCAAATAAAACCATTCTTGGCCTATAACACACAATATCACGTCTTTCTTACGTTATCTGTAACATAAAAAAGTAGAATAGAAAGCCTCGCAGTATTTTATAATGTATACTGTTATGTAGATTCAATTATAAAAAAATCCTTAATTTGCGCCTTTCTATCCACAAACTACACATTTGTGGAAAAAGTTTACTCCAAATCGTGCTATTGATGCAAAACTATAATGTCGTAAATCAGCAGATCGGTGCCTTGAAATTTTTCTTCATGGTCCTGTTTTTTTTGTCTTCTATACAGGGATTTTCTCAAACCGTAAGTGTAAACAATTCACAAAGTGCAGAAAGTTTGGTAGAGATGCTGCTTAACGATGCTTGTGCTGAGGTGTCTAACAGTTCCTCATCTTCTGTAGAGGCAACGGGCTCTTTTAGTAACAATGGCGGGGCATTTCCCATAGCAGATGGGGTGATTATACGCACCGGTAATGCGGGGTTTACATCAGGGGGTTATACAGGTGATAATATTGATAGTGAACTCAATACTGATTCTGATGTGTTTTTGCAGGACCTTCTAGACCGCTCTGGGCGTGATGCCATAATAGAAGAGACTGCATTTCTTGAATTTAATTTTGTACCGGTATCTAATTTTTTAAGCTTTGACTTTTTATTGGCCTCTAATGAATACGGGGCAGAACAATGCAATTCCAGTGATGTGCTGGCCTTTGTGCTTACAGATTTGCAGACCGGCACAGAAACGAACCTAGGGGTATTACCTGGCGGAAATACACCGGTTTCTGTTCAGAATATAAAAGATAATACGTATAATCCGGTTTGTCCTTCGACAAATGCAGATTTGTTTGCCAGTTATGAAGTAGAAAATACCCAATCTACGGTAAATATGAGAGGCTATACCTCTGTGCTTACCGCGGCGAGTTCCAGTTTGGTACCGGGACGTGAATACAAAATGCGCATTGTTATAGGTGACGCCAATGATTCAAGATTTGACTCCGCTATATTTCTTTCGGCCGGAAGTTTCGACACCGGTGTAAACCTTGGCCCAGATTTTAGTCTTTGTGGCGGTGACGGTACGGTATTAGAATCTGGTCTTACCGGTAACGGTTATACGTTTAGGTGGTTTAAGGATGATGTGGTTATTGGCGGTCAGAACGGTAATACATTGGCAATTGGAGAATCTGGAACATATAGAGTTGAAGTTACCCGTAGCGATAGTAATTGCCTTCTGGAAGACGAGATCGTGGTAAGCGATCTTAATGTAACGCAACCACAAGATCTTAGCGCTTGCTATAGCAATAATGGCAATGGTAATTTTGACCTGACGGAAAATGACGCTGCAGCGTTGGGGATTACCGACGAAGGATATGATATACTGTACTACGAATCACAAAATGCGGTGAATAATGGGAATCCGCTTCCAACTAACCAACTTACTGCCTACACGAGTACAGGAAATCAGAACATATTCATTAAACTTCGCAATACCGAAACCGGGATTTTTTGCGACGCCCAGTACACCTTTCAATTAAATGTATCAGAACCAATCAATGTTCAGGCTCCCGCCCCTATTGATATATGTGTACTTCCCGGTGAGGATGGTATGGTAGATCTTAGTGCCAGTATGCCTGTTTTTTCGGGCGGAGAAGATCCTGCAGATTATGAAGTGACCTATTATAGTGCACGCCGCAATGCACAAGATGCTTCAGACCCTATAGATATTACCGTTCCTTATACGGTACCACAAGGGACCACCACACGGACTATATATATAAGGGTCGCACTTACGGCTCAGCCAGCCTGCTATGAGGTTATCAGTTTTCCCATTCGTGTGGGCGATCTTCCCCTCGTTGAAGAGATTGAGGATGTTGTGGCCTGTGGCAGTTACACCTTGCCTCCTCTTACCAATGGGAATTATTTCTCCCAGCCTGGCGGACAGGGCACGCTGCTTAATGCAGGTGATGTACTCGATGTTGAGTTTACACAGACCATCTATATATATAATGAGTCCGCAGATGGTTGCCCCAGTGCGCCATCCAGTTTTACTGTGACCCTTCCAGATAAGTTTATACTCGAAAATACCAGCGGGTGTGAATCTAAATATACCCTTCCCGCACTGCCCCAAGATGCTGGCGCTTTTTATACCCAGCCCGGTGGAGGTGGTAATATGTTTGTGAAAGGAGCAGCACTGAGTAGGTCACAGACCATTTATTACTATGCGGAAGTGAACGGCTCGATATGTGTTGATACATCTTTTGATGTAGAGCTAGACCCTTTGCCAGCGGTAGATGATCCTGATGATGAAATCGTTTGTGTATCTTATGAACTGCCACCACTTACTGATGGAATCTACAATACTCAAGCCAATGGGCAGGGAACAACTTTAGCCGAGGGAACCATAATAGAAAGTACACAGACCATTTACACGTTTGCACAAGATGACAATTGTTCTAACCAAAAGGCGCTTAATATATTTATCGTCCCAACATACGATTATTTTGCTGATCCTGATGGACAAGGTCTTTCCGTATGTGGATCATTTGATTTACCAGAAATAACAAAAGGAGCCTATTATACGCAAGCATTAGGTCAGGGGGATACAATACCCAGGAATGAAACCCTTCTACAATCACAGACGGTTTATTACTTTGTACAAACAACAACGGGGCCTAATTGTACTAATGATCTATCCTTTGATGTTGAGGTTAAACCTATACCTGAGGTTGATTCTTTAGATAATCTAATTCTTTGTGCAGGTGAAACTTTTACCCTTCCGGAGCTGGATAATGGGCAATATTTTACAGCGCCTAACCGTGGAGGCGCACAATTAGCCGCTGGTGATGTGATAGGGGAGACCCAAACCATTTATATCAGCAATTTGGTAAACGGTTGTGAAAGTGACCCCAGTGAATTTACAGTCACCATCAGACCGCTGCCCCCACTTGATAATTTCGTTTCCATCTACGCGTGCGATGTGTATGAACTTCCGGTTTTAGATAATGGCAGCTACTATACAGAGACCGGAGGGCCCAATGGATTAGGAGAAGAATTGGATGCAGGGACACTCATTGATACTACAACTACGCTTTACTTGTATAATCGCTATGACGACCTGACCTATTGCGAGAATGAACGTGAATTCACTATAAATATCCTGGGCGTTGAGGTGGGCGAGTTTGATGATGTCACCGCTTGTGATGCTTATATATTGCCGGAACTTGCTAATGGCGATTACTACAGTGCGCCAAGGGGTAGGGGAAGGCAGCTTAACGCCGGTGATCGAATTGTAGAAACGCAGCAGCTCTATGTCTATTCCCGTAAAGGGACCCGCTTCATTTGTGAAGATGAGGCCACTTTTACGGTGACCATTTCTGAAACCCCATTTATTGAACCTACCAATGATGTAGAACAGTGCGGTAGTTATACGCTACCTACATTAGATCAGACCGAATTTAATTTTGGTTATTACCGATCACCCAATGGGCAGGATCCCATTTCACCTTCAGAATATCTCTTAGACCAGCCAGGCACGTATGCAATCTACCGTTATGCTACTGCAAAAAATAACACGGCCTGTTTTGATGAAGATATCTTTCTGGTCACCATCTATCCACTATTGGATTTTAGCGTAGCGGGAGGTACGATTTGTACAGATGCCATGACCGGGGAGGTACTCCAGCCCATTACGCTTGAGTCGGGCCTTGATCCGGCTGAGTTTGAGGTAAGCTGGACACTTAACGGTGAAGTTGTAGATGTGGGCTCTACCCATGAGGCCACCGCTGCCGGTATTTATACTGTGACTACAGAAAAGCTCAATCCCGAGGTAGGCGCGGCCTGTAATTACAATGCCACGACTGTAGAGGTTTTGGCATCCAGTCAGCCCAATATTGAAGCAGAGGTCAATCAACCGTTTGCAGATGTCTCTGTAGTTACGGTCAGGGTAGTAAATGGTGATGGGGATTATGAATACCAGATAGACGGTGGTGAATTTCAGTCGAGCAATGAGTTTTATGATGTACAATCTGGTACACATGAAGTTACCGCACGAGGAATTACGGGCAATTGCGACGCAACAACCATTATTGTAAATGTAATCAATTATCAAAAATTCTTTACACCAAATGCGGATGGGTATAACGATGTGTGGAATATAGATTCCCTACAGGATTATCAGGATGCGCAGATCCTCATTTTTGACCGTTATGGTAAACTACTCAAAACCATCTTCCCTAAAGGAAATGGCTGGGATGGCACTTTCCGCGGGGAAAACATGCCTTCTGATGACTACTGGTTTAAGGTGAGTTTTGTAGATGAAGAAGGAATGCCGGTAGAATTTAAGGCTCATTTTACGTTGAAAAGATAGGTAGAAGCTGATTTTTCACTTATTTTGAGCGTTTTTTAGATAAAAAAAAGCCTTTATAAACTCCTTTTTAGGCAGGCTCCAGATGATTTTAAAATCTTCCGTTAGACTGCTTTCTCCATCTAAAAACCTAAAAATACGATCGGTTGGATTGTTTTTGAACATCGCCTCAAAAATATGACTTCCTTGTTCATTTTTACGATAGAGTACGTCTAGAAAAAGCCTATCATACCAGCGGTAGCGGTCGCCTATTTTCCAAATTCTAAAGTCATCATTTTCCTTTAAGAAATCAATCAATTCTGCATTTCGCTTATGCGTATAACTAAAGGTAAAACCCGTACTGGCGCGCGTCCATCCGCCCGCTGTGCCTATGTTTACTACGTGCTTTGTATTCCTCTTTTCAAAAGGGAAAACGGTCATAGGGATACAGCCTCGCTCTTTTTCGGTAACAGTGTATTTTTCAATTTTATGGTCTTTTAAGTAGTTTTTGATGCCATTTTCATAGATTTCCGTAGGTAATAAATCTTCCGAAAAAAGCGTGTATTCCACCAGCGCTTCAGTGGGTGAGGTAGGAAGAACATACATAAAACGGGTATTTCCACGCTGCGGAATGCTAAAATCCATAAAAATCGCTGTTTTAGGGTCAAAAACGGGTTTTTCAGTGCTAATAAACCAGCCAATAAAATGCTGGTTCAACACGATATGTTTTCGTTGATTTTTCAAAACCTCTGCGGGGAGAATACTGTTAAAGAGCTTTTTTGCGGTATAATGTTGCGATGTGGTACGCACCGCAACACCCGTAGCGGTTTCTTCATAATCCTCCACCGCTTCCACCTTAAAAGTAACCTGATCGCTTTTTTGCAAACGGCTTAAACAGAAATCATAATAATCTGAGGCATTGATCTTATTGTAAGCATAAGGACTAATCGGGATTTCCCGTTCAAAATCGGTGCTTTTAAACCCGATTTTAGGCCATTTTTTACTGATTATTGGCTCCCATTCACTGGCGCCGCGATGCCAGAAACACCAGGTACGGTCGTTTTCGGTTTTTCCCTGCTTGTCGAGCAACAGGATTTTTTTATCTTGAAAAAAAGGATCTTCGGTTATTTTAAGAGCAAGGCCAAGGCCCGACAGTCCGGCTCCCAGAATGATGTAATCATAAAACGATTCTTGAGCCATGTTTTTTTTTGATGTCCGTACCCGAATTTCAAACCTGTTTTTCACTGATTTTGATTCAGAATGCACTGTTCTTATTCGGTAACGTTAAATTTAATATATAAACCCTATTAGCGCGTAATGCTTATTTAGTTTTGCCATCCAAACTTAACGATAAAAGCCATGATGAAAAAATCAATATTTTTTGCGGTAGCGCTACTTTGCGGCGCAAGCCTTTTTGCCCAGGAACAGGAAACTGAAAATCCAATTAGTGCCGAAAGACCCGGTGCGGGGAGTGGTACCTCAGTGCTCGCAAAAAAGGTTTTTCAGATAGAAACCGGGGCGCAATATCAAGAATTTGAATTTGGCAACGTCAAGCAAAAATACTGGACGTATAATACAACACTTTTGCGCTACGGACTTTTGGATAATTTTGAAATACGTCTTTCCTGGGATGCGCAAGAAATTAAAACAGAAGTTTCGGGTAATGAAATTAACGATGTAATGGCCGGTTTTACGCCACTTACAGCCGGTTTTAAAATAGGAATCGTGGAAGAAAAGGGAATTCTGCCTCAAATGGCTTTTATAGGAAATCTATTTCTCCCTTTTGCTGCTGCTACTGATTTTAAATCCGAAAATACCGGTGGGCAGATGTTGCTCACGTTTTCCAATACGTTAGATGCGCAGTCTGGAATCACTTATAACCTGGGCGCACAGTGGAGTGGCGATTCTTCTGAGCTTTCGTATGTATATGCCTTTTCTTACGGCCGGTCGCTGGTGGGTGATCTCTCGGGTTTTGCAGAGGTTTATGGTACACTTCCCGAAGATAATCAAGGACAAAATTCGTGGGATGCCGGTCTTTCTTACTTAATAAGTAACGATTTTCAAGTAGATGCCAGCGCCGGAACCGGTTTTGATACTGACCAGAATTTCTTTGTAAATGCTGGGGTGAGCTACCGGTTTAATTGATCTGAATTTAATATGGCCAACAGTTGCGCAGAGGTGTAATATTCAAAAACACGTGTTGTAACGGTAAACTGCTCATCTAGAAATAGCGTAGCGGGTAGGCTAAAGGCTTTCCCTTTTCGCGAGGCCAACAATAATGGCAGCTCGTGTACGCCATTTCTTTTTGTTTGGGCTTGCTCATTAATAAAAGCCATACCCTCAAAGTAGATGGTATCTTTGCTTTCTGCATTCATTTTTAGTGCGTAGTACGCTGCATTTATTTTTTCAATGACCTGTTTTTTTGTAAAGACGTCGCGCTCTATTTTTTTGCAGTACGCGCACCAGCCTGCTTCAAAAAACAGAAATACAGGTTTGGGTTTTTCCTTTAGGGCTTGCTCAAGTTGGCCCCAGCTTTTCCAAGCGATGCCCACTTTTTTTTGCGCTTGCGCGGAAAGCATTCCGAAGAAAAACAAGAACAGGAATATGGAGTTAGTTTTCATGAGAAATAGTTTAAAAATCGCCAAATTTCAGTCCTATAAATACCGTTCTTGGTCGGTTGGGGCCATAAATATAGTTTGAGTCCCGAAGTGCGCCGGTGTCAAAATCATCTTGATAACTGTCAAAAAGGTTCTGCACGCCGCCACTGAGTTCTATGTGAAAAGCATCCTTAAGATCAAAGTGGTAGGTTACTTTGGTGGTCATATCAAAAAATTCTTTGGAATCCACTAGATCAATAAAACCAGAAGCGGGGTTGATTACGTGCGGTACGATCATCGAGCCGGTGTAACTGCCGGTTACGTCCAGACCAAGCGCTTCGCTAATTTGCCAGTTGGAGTTTAGAAAACCATATACATTGGGAGAACGGGCAAAGTCCTTGAGCATCACATCCTGTTCGTCAGCAGTACTTCCATCGGCTTCGAAGAGCAATTGATCATCTTTGTAAATAGATTGCTGAATGGTTGCACCGGCTTGAAAGAATAGTTGGGAACTTGGCGATACACTAAGCTCCAGGTTTACGCCTGAAACATTTGCGCTCGAACCGTTTCGGGATTCTTCGAGTATTGATCCATTGGGGAGGGAAGTCCCGGTGCTTACAATGGTAAATGGGTTCTGTAAAGTCGTATAAAAGCCTTCTAAAAGAAAATTGGTCTGGGTCTTGTTGAAATCTTTGGTAAAATTGAACGATGCGGTATAGGCATTTGCAAACTCGCTTTCCAGATTATCAGAAAGGATCACAAAACGCTGTTCGCCGCCCACCGAAGAAATATGCAAATCTTCATTAAAGGCCTGTGGTGCCCGAAAACCACGCGCATACCCTCCACGGAACTGCAGCGCATCGGTAATGTTGTAAAGAATCGTAAACCTCGGGCTCAAAACGGTTTCGTTAACCTGAGAAGATCTACTTATCTCCTGTATGGTATAAAAACCATCTACATCTACATGATCTAGGCGAGCCCCCATAAGTGCGGTGAATGTTTCGGTGGGTTTCCATTCATATTGACCATAAAGACCGTAATTATTTACTTTTTGATCCACCACGCGGTTGTAGCCCGGGATGGCATCATCAGTATCGTTCAGTTGGTATTCGACTCCGGTGGTAATAACATCTGTGTTTTTGAAGGTGTGGGTATATTTTGCCCCCGTTACAAAAGCAAGGTCTTTAGTGTTGCCAAAGGCATTGCTGGCAGCGACTGAGTCTGCTTTTGTTCTCCCGCCGCCCAGGCCACCGTAGTAGCTGCCGCGGTCTGTATGCTGTGCCGAAACGTAAACGCTAAGGTCACTGGTGCGCGTATCGTTAAAAAGCTCATAATCTATCCCCGTGAAGATCGTGTTGTGATCCAGCTGTTCGGTAATATCTGTAAACTGTGGCGCAAGTTCGAGACGGTCACCACCCCTTCTAAATTCATGGATTGCTGTAAAATCTACGCCAATCTTACTGTTATCATTGGGGCGTAGAAAAACCTTTGCACCAAGGGAATTATTGGTCAGTTTAGTGATTTCGCTAAAACCGTCTCCATTGGCATCATAGGCATTCCTGTCGCGGTACATACCATAAACGGTAACCCCACTGCTCAGGTCTTCACTTACGATGGAACCGTTAATATTCACGCTTCGGTCTGGTGTTTTCCCATCAATAAAACCGAAGTTGGAATTGACCTCCCAGCTATCGTTCACGGGTTCTTTGGTAATCACGTTAATGGTGCCGGCAATGGCATTGGAGCCAAAAAGCGCCGAGCCACCACTGCGCACCACTTCTACGCGGTCAATGATGCTCACGGGTATCTGCTCTAGACCATAAACGCCGTTCAGTGCGCTAAAAACAGGCTTGCTATTTACTAGTATCTGGGTGTATTGACCCTCCAGACCATTCAGGCGTACTTGGGTGAAACCACAGTTCTGGCAATTGGTCTCCACCCTTACGCCCGGCTGGTAGTTGAGCCCTTCTGCGAGGGAAATAGATTGGGTGGCTCTAAAGAGTTTGGGCGCGAGAACATTTACGATCACTGGTGCCTTTTTCTTGCTTATACGATTGCGTGTGGCGCTTACAACTACTTCTTCAAGCCCGAGTAAATCTTCGGTAAGGTTGAACTGTATTCTTTTTTGGTCAAAATCTTCTGGCTTCAACGTTTTTCTAAGGCTTTTAAAACCTACGGCCTGTATATTAAGGTTTATGGTCTCTTTAAGGATTTTTAGCTCAAAGTTTCCATTTTGATCTGCCGCAATTCCTTGATCACTTCCCAAAATCTCAATACTGGCAAAGGGGACAGAAGCATCACCGCTGCTTACGTGACCGCTCAAAATCACTTGTTTTTGACTAAAAACGGATCCAAACAGGCTAAATATCAATGCAAAAAAGGCATATCTAAACATCATCTATATTTATAATTAAATTTATATTTAGGCAAACCTAAAAAATATACCTGAATAATTTGATGTACATTTACAGAATAATTAAAAATAAAATGACGCTTTCCGAAGAAAATTATTTGAAATCTATTTATATCCTACAGAAAGGTCGTTCTACAGGGGTTAGCACAACAGTATTGGCACAGTATCTAGAAACCAAGCCGGCATCAACCACTGAAATGATCAAAAAATTACACGAAAAGGAACTGGTAATCTATCAACCCTATCAAGGAGTAATGCTCAATGAAAATGGTGAGAAATTTGCCCTACATGTAATACGCAAGCACCGGTTATGGGAAACCTTTTTAGCTGAAAAATTAAATTTTAGTTGGGATGAGATTCACGACGTGGCCGAGCAGCTAGAGCACATTCATTCAGAAAAACTGGTGCGTGAGCTTGATCGTTTTTTGGGCTATCCCAAGCAGGATCCACATGGAGATCCCATTCCAGATGCACAGGGCAAGATGCTCAAAATGGAAAAAAAGCGTATTTCACAGCTTAAAAAAGGAGATCAGGGCAAGTGTATAGGGGTCAATGACACTTCTTCCTCATTTCTTCAATTTCTAGACAAGCAAGCGATCAAGCTGGGTAGTGCTATCGAAATTTTAAATGTGGAGGATTTTGACCAGACCATGACTGTAAAAGTGGATGGTAAAAAGCTACTCCTTTCAAAGATAGCTACCGAAAATATTTATATACGCCTTTAATGGAAAAGCAGCCCTGTCAACAAGCAACACCTATTATGCCTATAAAAATAAAAATGTCTTTCCCGTATGAAAAATGACAATTCCAGAAAATCACTGGGAGAAGTTCACGGTTCGGTACACACCTCAAGTGGAAAATCGGGATGGAAACGAGTACTCGCCTTTTTGGGTCCAGCCTATCTGGTGAGCGTGGGTTATATGGATCCTGGCAACTGGGCGACAGATATTGCGGGCGGAAGTGCCTTTGGCTACTCGCTGCTCTGGGTGTTGCTCATGTCTAATATTATGGCGCTGCTGTTGCAAAGCCTATGCACGCGGCTGGGTATCGTTCGTGGGGTAGATCTTGCGCAGGCCTCGCGTGAAGTGTATCCGCCTTTTGTCAATTTTGTTTTGTGGATACTTGCCGAAATTGCCATCGCCGCCTGTGACCTCGCCGAAGTCATCGGGATGGCTATTGGGTTAAACCTGCTTTTTGGCCTGCCCATAACCTGGGGAGTCTGTATTACCGTTTTAGATAGTTTTCTACTTCTTTTTCTGCTCAATAAAGGGATCCGAAAGATGGAGGCTTTTATCGTTTGCCTTATCTTTATTATTGGTCTTTCCTTTTTTCTGGAACTCTTTTTTGCCAAACCGGATGTAGGCGCGGTATTGACCGGTTTTGTGCCTTCTATGCCCAATAATGCTGCGCTTTACATCGCCATAGGGATTATAGGTGCCACGGTCATGCCCCACAACCTCTACTTGCATTCTTCGCTGGTACAAACACGGGAGATCGATATGAGTCCTAAGGGGATTAAAAGGGCCTTGCGGCTTAATTTTCTGGATTCCGCGATAGCGTTGAACCTGGCCTTTTTTGTAAATGCGGCTATTTTAATACTTGCCGCTTCGGTGTTTTTTAAAAACGGGCTTTATGAGGTGGCAGATATCACTGATGCTCATAAATTGCTACAGGGCCTGCTGGGCACACAATGGGCGCCCATACTTTTTGCTATTGCCCTTATTGCAGCCGGTCAAAGCTCTACCCTTACAGGAACACTGGCCGGTCAGGTGGTTATGGAAGGGTATCTCAATTTAAGGATACAACCCTGGGTTCGGCGTCTTGCAACACGGCTTATCGCAATTATACCAGCGTTGTTTACGGTAATTTATTACGGCGAAAATGGATTGGGCGAATTGCTGGTCTTGAGCCAAGTGGTACTGAGTTTACAGTTGGGATTTGCCATGATACCCCTTATTCATTTTGTAAGCGATAAAAAAACAATGAATGGCCACCACATTAAATGGCCCATGCGTATCCTGTCATGGATAATCACCATAATTATTGTCGGGCTCAACGCTAAACTGGTGATTGATGAGGTGCAAAAATGGATGGCTTCCACGCAAGATTCCGTTTACATTTATGCGTTGGTAATCCCACTTATTATTGGGGCTGCGTTATTGCTTATCTATATAACCATAAAGCCCATTTTGATTAAAAAAGAGAGGAAGAAGCGCAATATGGTTCCTCATGTAAAGCAGAATAGTCTTATGAATATTACCAGTGTTGAAGGGTATTTTCATATTGCCATTGCAGTTGATTTTTCGACTGCAGACCGCAAGACGATTTCGGCTGCGTTACAGATGGGGGGCAAACAAGCCGAATATACGCTCATTCACAGTGTAGAGACTCCTGGCGCACTCCTTTATGGAAAAGATATTAAAGATCTGGAAACCGAAAGTGATACGCATGTGCTGGAAACGTATAAACAAGAATTAGAAAATCAGGGCTACACCATAGAGGTTGCATTAGGTTTTGGCTCGCCTAAAAAGAGCATCCCACAGCTTATAAACAAAGGTGAATTTGACTTGCTTGTCTTAGGCGGGCATGGCCATACTTTGTTTAAAGACCTTCTGTTGGGAACCACCGTTGATAGTGTGCGTCACAATGTTGATATTCCTGTATTTATAGCCTAAACATTTAATTTATGAATGATATTATTGCTTTTTTTGAAGATTTAGATCCAATTTTGGCTGCTTTTTACGCCACTTTATTTACTTGGGGTGTAACCGCACTGGGAGCCAGTCTTGTTTTTCTGTTTAAGGAAATGAACCGGGCATTTTTTGACGCCATGCTTGGTTTTGCGGGTGGGGTAATGGTAGCGGCCAGTTTCTGGAGTCTTTTGGCGCCTGGCATTGCGATGAGCCCCGGTGAAGGTTTTGAAAAAGTAGTTCCGGCAGTGGTGGGTTTTAGTCTCGGGGCGGCATTTTTATTTGGGCTAGACAAGATTTTGCCGCATTTGCATGTCAATTTTAAAATGGAAGACAAAGAAGGAATCAAAACGCCTTGGCACCGCTCTATTTTATTGACGCTTGCCATTACGTTACACAACATCCCCGAAGGCCTGGCGGTAGGTGTTCTTTTTGGCGGAGTTGCGGCTGGTTTTGAGGGCGCAAGTATTGGCGGGGCAGTGGCATTGGCAATAGGTATAGGCCTACAGAATTTTCCAGAGGGTTTTGCAGTGGCCATGCCGTTGCGCAGACAAGGACTGAGCCGATGGAAAAGCTTTAATTATGGACAGCTTTCTGCCATTGTAGAACCTTTTGCAGCGGTTCTGGGTGCGTGGGCGGTACTCACATTTCAACCTATTTTACCGTATGCGCTATGTTTTGCCGCAGGCGCCATGATTTTTGTAGTGGTAGAGGAAGTGGTTCCGGAAGCGCAGCAGGGCAATCACACAGATTTATCTACACTTGGTTTTGTGGGAGGTTTTATCCTTATGATGACCCTTGATGTGGGGCTGGGATAAGATTTATAAATAGTTAATAGTTGAAAAAAATCTAATGACAGCCACAATCGTCTTCCCCGCAGGCTTTTGAATTAGATTTTCCGCCTAAAAAGGCTGGTTTCCATATAAATTTGGTCACTAAATAACCTAAAGCAACTAAAAATATGGCGAGAACGATTATATTTTGAAGAAGTTCCATAAGCTGTGATTCTTAAATTTTCTTTAAATAGCATTAAAAACGGCATTCTGAATTTATTTCAGAATATCACTCAACTGATTTCCTGCTAGCATAAGAACCTGAAACGAATTCAGGTTGATAAAAGCATCAATTTTATTTCAACACCTGAAATGCTATCAATGCTACAATATACGCAAAACCAGACATAATTACTAATTGGAGCATGGGCCATTTCCACGTATTGGTTTCCCGTTTTACAATGGCCAGCGTGCTCATGCACTGCATGGCAAAAGCATAAAACAGTAACAGGGACACCCCACTGGCAAGATTGAACAGTGGCCCGCCCAGAATAGGGTTTACCTCTCCCGCCATGCGATTTTTTATCGTTTTCTCATCGTCACTTCCCACACTGTAAATGGTGGCCAGTGTACCCACAAAAACTTCCCTGGCGGCAAAAGAACTCACGATGGCAATACCTATTTTCCAGTCGTAGCCCAAGGGTTGTACCAGTGGTTCAATACCTTTGCCCATATAGCCTATATAACTATTTTCAAGTTTTTGGGCAGCTACGCGTTTATCGAGCTCTTCAGACGATAGATTTTGACCGGCACTGTCCTGCTGCACGATTTCTTCCGCTTGCGAGAAATCTTTACCGGGCCCATTAGAGGCGAGTACCCAAAGGATAATGGAAATTGCCAATATAATTTTACCGGCACCAAAAACAAAAGATTTGGTTTTTTCGATCACATTATAGGCCACGTTTTTAAACAAAGGCAACTTATAATTGGGCATTTCGATGACAAAAAAGGTACGGTTTTTAATATTCAGAATGGCGTTGAGCAACCACGCCGAGGCGATCGCCGTACCAAAGCCCAAAAGATAAAGTGCCATAAGCGTGAGGCTCTGCAGATTAAAAATATAGAGCACCTGCCGGTCTGGAATGACCAGCGAAATAATGATAAGATATACTGGTAAGCGCGCGGAACAAGTGGTAAATGGGGTGACCAATATGGTGATGAGGCGCTCCTTCCAGCTTTCTATATTGCGGGTGGCCATAATGGCGGGTATAGCACATGCAGTCCCCGATACCAGCGGAACCACACTCTTGCCACTTAGGCCAAAACGGCGCATAATACGATCCATTAAAAAGACCACCCGGCTCATATAACCGGTTTCTTCCAGAATGGAGATGAAAAAGAACAAAAATGCGATCTGCGGAATAAAAATAACGATCCCGCCCAGTCCGGGAACGATCCCTTCTGCGAGCAGATTTGTAAAAGCACCTGGTGGCATGGTGTTTTTAATCCATTCCGCGATAGCGGCAAAGCTCATGTCAATCAGATCCATCGGGTAGGCAGACCAATCGTAAATGGCCTGAAAAATGAGCAATAGAATAGCAAAAAAGATCATATAGCCCCATATTTTATGGGTAAGGACACGGTCTAGGCGGCTGCGGAGATCTTTGGCAGCGAGGTGATCTATGCTCAGGGTTTCTTTAAGAACGCCATTGATGAACTGATAACGAACAATGGTTTCCTTTTGCTGTAGGCGTTTTAGGTTGCTTTTACTTTCCGTTTGAAATGAGGCAATATTTTTAAAATCCTGGCGGTTGAGCTTACCAAAATTTACATCTTGGGTAATAACGAGCCAGAGTTTGTACAGATCTTGTTTTGGGAACGCCTTGCGCAACCTTTCAAAATAATCTGGGGCAATCACCGAGGCGTTAACGCAAGGCTCTACGGAAAGGGAACGGTATTCTGTAATGAGCTCTTTAACGTGGTCAAAACCGGTATTTTTCCGAGAACTTACCAGGGCGATTTTTGTGTTCAACCGTTCTTCAAGGGCTTCAACATCCAGACTAATGGCCTTACGCTCCATACGGTCTGCCATATTTATGACCAGAATGGTGGGTATTTTAAGGTCTTTGATCTGGGTAAAAAGGAGCAGGTTACGCTTTAGGTTTTCTATATCGCTGATCACCACAGCGACATCTGGATAATCTTTGTCGTTCTTATTGAGCAGGAGTTCGATCACGAGATTTTCATCCAGTGAACTCGCATTGAGGCTATAGGTGCCTGGAAGGTCAAGAATGTGCGCTTTAACGCCACGGGGCAATTTACACACCCCTTCTTTTTTCTCTACCGTAATACCGGGATAATTACCCACTTTCTGGTTGAGTCCCGTAAGCCGGTTAAATACAGAAGTTTTACCGGTATTGGGATTTCCTATAAGTGCAACGTTAAGCTGTTTACTCATCCTTTAATTTTTCTACCATGATGTGCGCGGCCGTCTCACGACGTATGGCGAGATGACTCCCATTGATGTTAAGGTACATCGGGTCTTTAAAAGGAGCGATCTGTACCAGTTCTACCTCGTTCCCGGGTAGGCAGCCCATTTCCAGGAGCTTGAGCGGAACATCTTCCACCTCAAATTCTTTAATTACGGCTTTTTCGCCGCGTTTTAAATCTGCCAGTGATATTATCAATGTTTATTTAGATTGAATTTAAACAACGCAAAAGTAAGGGAAACGGAAGTATTCAGAAAGGAAATAAGCGGTAAAGATTGGCCGATTTTTAGTGCAATGAAGTAGATTTTTGCTCTACGCAATCAAAAAACAGACTTTTTAGGTCAATTTTGGGTCAGGAATGTTCGTTTTTCTCAATTTTTTCCAGTTTTTCAATATCTTCCATAAGTTTCTCAATGGCCTCCGGATCTGTGCCATCATAAAACCCGCGGATGCGTTTTTTACTGTCAATGAGCATGAAATTTTCAGTATGTATCATATCGTATTTACCGCCGTCTCCGGAGGTCTTTACGGCGAGGTAGCTTTTTCTTGCCAGGTCGTAGATTTCCTTTTTGGGGCCGGTGACCAGATTCCATTTAGCGTCATCCACCCCTTTTTCTTCCGCATAGCGCTTCAATTGGGCTACGGTATCGATCTCAGGGATTACGGTATGTGAGAGCAATTTAACTTTATTGTCGCCTTTAATTTTTTTCTGGATCTGTATCATGTGATCGGTCATAATGGGGCAGATGCTCTGGCAGGTGGTAAAGAAAAAATCGGCTACGTAAATTTTGTCTTTATAATCGGCTTGCGTGATGGTGTCGCCATTTTGATTCACCAGTTTAAAGTCTGCTATGCGGTGAAATTTTTTTTCAAATCGTTTAGTGCTATCTACTAGTGCGGCATCTACCATGGTGGGCTGGTACACAGGCAGCGAGGGCGGCGGTGTGAGTAGGGTATAAATGATATAGAGTATGATTGCCGATAAAATGGCCATGATTACGGCAAATTTTTTATACTTGGCAAAAAATTGAAGCATGGTAAACGGTATTTTTAAGCGATTTGTAGTGGTTTTTGTATGATTTTTGACAAAAATCAATTGATTTTAGCACTGCAAAATTACGATGCAGCACGCAAGGGAGTGAACTTCAAATGCTAAAAGATTTTCAAAAAAATCGGCAAGCCGCGTTTTTCTTTTTCATGCGGTGGGAAAAGCTTACTTTTGTGCACTTTTTAGCAAAGATGGTGCGGGATTTTTCGGTTGAAAAAAGGGCATTAAAATTGCTTATTGAGTAAGAAACAGTACAATAATCTTTCCGCACAGCGGAAAAAAAGACTGCCTGAGGGCAGTATTGGCCTTATCGCGAGTTATAACAGTTGCGAGGCAAGCCCCTTAAATTTTAGTTGATGGATCCATTTTTTGTTAAAGCTATACAGTTTATTCTCAGTCTTTCCCTATTGATCATTTTACACGAATTCGGGCATTTTATCCCGGCGCGTATCTTTAAGATCAAGGTTGAAAAGTTTTTTCTCTTTTTTGACATAAAATTCGCCCTTTTTAAGAAGAAAATCGGCGATACGGTGTACGGTATTGGCTGGTTGCCACTGGGTGGTTATTGTAAAATGGCCGGCATGATTGATGAAAGTATGGATACTGAGGCGATGGGCGAGGAGCCTAAACCTTGGGAGTTCCGCAGTAAACCCGCCTGGCAACGCCTTATTGTAATGCTGGGCGGTGTCACGGTGAATGTTTTTGTAGCCCTTGTGATCTACAGCTGTATCATCGGCTTTTACGGTGAGCCCTTTACGAGCAAGGAGGATTTAAAGAACGGTTTTGCGGTTTCTCCACTTATGGAAAAATACGGGTTTCAGCAAGGGGATAAGATCGTTGATGTAAATGGTGAGCCTTTTAAGGATCAATTGATGATTCGGCAATATTTAATGGTCAGGGATGTGCAAAATATACGGGTTGAACATGAAAATGGTGACATTGAAAACCTACAATTGCCCGATGACATTGGCATGCAACTTTTTAAAAGCGGCGAGATGCCAGGATTGACCTTTGATCGTATCCCCGTAAAAATAGACTCTATGGCGGCCGATGGAGCCGCAGAAAAGGCGGGAATTAAGATTACCGACAAGATAAAATCAGTGAATGGCCATCCATTTAATTATAGATCAGATGTGTCGTATGCTCTTCAGAAAAAACGAGCTAATGAAGCAACGGTAATCGTGGAGCGTGATGGTAGATCGTTAGAGAAAAAACTTAATATAGGTGATGATCAAAAGCTGGGTATTTATTTCCGTCCAATTAATGAGGATTATGGAATAGAGCGTCAGAACGAGAAATATTCATTAGGTACAAGTATATCTAAAGGAATTTCTTACGGCTACTGGAAGCTGCATGATTATGTGGCGCAGTTTAAATATATTTTTACGGCTAAAGGAGCTACGCAGGTAGGCGGTTTTGGTGCGATTGCCGGGCTTTTTCCAGACACTTGGAACTGGTTGACTTTCTGGGAAACGACTGCTTTTATCTCTATCGCGCTGGCTTTTATGAATATTTTGCCCATTCCTGCGCTAGATGGCGGTCATGTAACGTTCCTGCTGTATGAGATGATCACGGGCAGGACACCAAGTGACAAATTTCTGGAATATGCACAGATCATTGGTTTCTTTTTGATTCTGGCGCTCGTGCTCTTTGCAAACGGTAATGATGTGTACCGCTGGATCACCGGTAACTAAAAAAAGTAGGCAAAGAAATTTGGTTTTTGTTTTGTCGCTTTTAAAATTTAGGTATATTTGCATCCGCTTAGAACAAAAAGCAACGTTCATACTTTAGAAAACACCATATTTTGATCAAAAATCGCTTTTAAAAGCCGACTAATTGATTAAAATTAAATAATATATTCCTCCTTAGCTCAGTTGGTTAGAGCATTTGACTGTTAATCAAAGGGTCCTTGGTTCGAGCCCAAGAGGGGGAGCAAAGTAAGCTCAATCTTTCATTAGGTTGGGCTTTTTTGTTTCCAGAGAGTCTTTATTTTCTGATAAACCATCCAACCTGGACGTGCCTATTATTCATAAACAGACTCATAATCGCTTTCATCACAAATGATCCTAGCTTACTTTGTGAAGATGATTTGGAAATGAAATTCCTAAAAAAAAAGTATTTTATAAAGGCTTTAATGGGGAGTGGTGGATCAAGATGAAAAGGAAAAAAATAGCTTCTTATTTTGGATGAGTTAGTAATAAAAATATATAGCATTGTACAGGTTGACAACACAGGCTATAATGAAATTGACCATTTCGCCGTGACCGAATGTTGAACGGATCGTATTAACGGTTTGATTGATAACGGCGTTTTTTGTCATGCCCCTATGATCGCTACCGTTAATACTTGATACAATCATATTTGCCGCGGTATCAGATAGATTATTTGCTGCCTTATCCTTGTCTTCAATACCCAAAATCACATTTATAATTTCTTTGGCTATGTATTGCATTGAATAATCAATTGCTGCCTGGGCAATTACCTCCTCATATTTTATTGTATAGGAATGGAATGTACCTTTTATAAAATGGTCTGTTGGATTGTGCATTTTAATATAGTCCACATTTCCAGAACCAACATAATATAGGATTTCCTTGTTACCGGTTTCATCAGCTTGCAACTTGATTTCTTCTAGATTTTTGGAGTCATATTTATAAACATCAAGATCATCCTCATTGCCGTCACCATTAAATACAAACACAAAAATTTTATTTTTTGGGACAAACATTTTTACATATGATGCTTGATGGGGTATTAACTTTAATGAATAATTAGCCCCATCCTCCAAAAAAGAGTATTTAGGATCTACAAATAGTGGAAAATCAACAGCGATATCCTTTGATATTCCATCCCAATCATATAAATAATTGAATTTAACATTGATTCTGTCTTGGGCATACAAATGTTTCCAAATGACTTTACTGGTTTGATTATTAAACTTTATTGTAGCACTGTCTTTATCCACCATAAATGATTCTAATCTCCCTGCTTGATCTATAGAGACGTCAAGGTTTCCAATTGGTTTTAGCCGTTTTATATTCTCATAATTTATTCCATTGAAGGTTTTACGCTGAAGATAGACTTCTATATTGTACTTAAATTTGTTTTTATCTTCATTGCCGGGAAGGGGATAATCAAGGGTGCCGACAACATTAGTTTTTTTAGGTGAAGCGAAAATGAAGGTGTCTTTGCTAATTACATTACTGTTGAAAGTTGAACTAAATTTGATACTTAGCTTTTCAGTATCTCCCATTGAAGAATCATTAAGTTTAAGGCTAATACTATTCTCAAACCTTTTAAAAAGATCTCCATTTTCCCTATAAATAGCAATTGAAGTCCAAGTTGGTTTGAGATTTTTCGAAGAAAAGAGACTATGCCAGGCGGTATTTTGATAAGTCGGAACTAATAAAACTTCATCCCAAGAGTTTCTTTTTAACATTAGTCCTTCGAGAGTCATTTCCGGCTGACATGATGTGAAGGTTGCAACTAGAATAGAAAGATAAGCAAAGACTTTTCCCATAACTTTAAAATTTTGTATGTTATATTACTCATTTAAAAGTATAGGGGGTTTAAATATACCACTTATAATCAGAACTTTAGGGAGGTAACAATATTTTTAAATATAAGGGTAGTAATTGTCTAAGAGATAAAAAATAATCCATTTTCGAATTTCGAACGAAGACCCAAAAACAGGTTTTTTCATAAAGGATATAGATTCCCTTATAAATGAGTTTAGAATACTTGTGATTTTATTCTTTTGCTATAAATGGTAATCAACCTAAAATTAGTGTTCTAAACTAGGCACAATTCTATTAAAGTGAAGAAACAACGGAATATAAATTAAAAACTAAGACCTAAGCCAACCTGTAGCTGTGACGTATATTCATTAGTATTAAGCGGTGTTTTACTGTCAAAGTAATAATCATAAAGCACAAAGACCTTAAACCATTCATAAAGAGGGACATCGAGTCTAAATTGCTCCAGAATGCGGTAATCTTCTACGTTTTTGTACAACGGTTGATAATAACCAGTATTGGTGACAGAAAATTTTTCGCTTTTTGGGAAGTAAGAAATACTCAAATAGGTGCTGTTTCTATGATTGAATGCGGTAGTGCCCGCACGGTCACTATATTCCATTTCATACATATAGCTATTGCCCGCATAACCTGAAAAATTCTCTTTATCAATCCATTTTATCCTAATGCCCGCCCCAATAAGGTTTCGTTGTTCTACCACTAAAAGCTCATTGTATTGCCCTTGTATAAACGCCTCTAACCGAAGAAGGTCGTTGAGTTTGTAGTTGAACCGCGTATGCAGAAACCAGGAATTCTGCAAATTTCCTTCATCGGAATCTATTAACTTATAATTCCCTAGAAACAGGTAGATTTTTTTTAAATCTTTAGATTTCAGCTGGGTGGTGAGCGTACCGTTTATTTGATTTACTGTAGTGCCGTCGTTATTGGTATGGTTAAAGGCAAAATCGGCATTTAGAACGAAACGGGCAGAATCGGTCTGGATGCGTCGGGTTTCTATATTAACCAACTGGGCGTTTGCCAAAATGGGGAAAAAAAGAACTAAAAAAATAAATTTTTGGATACCGAAGGGTTTTGATGCACAAAGATACTCACTACTCAAATCTTTTAAAATAGTTTGTCTCCATTTTGTGCCAATATTTCGGCCATATCCCATTTTCAGTCTAAAAAGTTTTAAAAATGCTATAGGCGGTAAGCAATAGAATAAAACCTAGTGTTCCTTGCAGTAGGGTGGATACGGTATGCTTTCGATAGGCCTGCTTAACACTCATTTCTCCCAGCTGGCTTACAATCCAGAAATAGGAGTCATTTGCATGAGAAACTGTTAAAGACCCTGCGCCAATAGCCATAATAACCCAGACTTTCCCCATCTCAGAATCAAAGCCCAATGCGGGCAATAGCGGTAGCATAATGGATGAAATGGTAATTATCGCTACGGTGGAAGAGCCTTGAGCCGATTTTAAAAGTGCAGCGAGTAAAAACGGAATGGCCAGCCCCATGCTGTTATTAAAAGCACTTAGGTTTATACCTTCCGTAAGGTTAGCAAATTGTATCACGGCGCCCAGTGCACCGCCCATAGCCGTGATAAGCAATATGGGTGCTGCCTGCTGAATACCTTTTTCAATGACGGGACCAATGCTTTTTTGCTGATTAAGACACAGGCCAAAGGCTGCCAAAACCCCAATAAGAAGTGCGATTGCAGGATCACCTACAAAAAGGATCAAATCTATTAGTACACCGGTTTCGTTTCCAAATAGTAAAGGAAGAATAGATGCCAAAGCCATTAATAGAATAGGCAATGCTAACGGCCAGATTGCAACTGAAAATGAGGGTAATTGTACTTCCTGACCAAAATATTTCAGTAAATCGTTCTTATCAAAAGGGTCTTCTGCATTGCTTTTTCTGAAAAAATAATACGAGTAGCAGGCGCCTATTAGCATAAGGACGAGTGCAAATATACCCCCGGCTAGAAGTAAAATATAAAGATTATCCAGTTGAAGATTTGCTGCGGCCGCCAGTGGCCCCGGAGTGGGGGGAACCAGAACATGGGATGAAAATAATCCGGTAGAAAGTGCAATGGTCAACGCATCGCGTCTTGCAATATTAGTTGCAGCCAGCTTTTTAGTAAGCGGCGCAAGAATAACAAATGCTGCGTCACAGAATACGGGTATGGAAACCAGATAGCCCAGCGAACTTATCACAAAGGGCAAGGGGAGTAGGGTAAGTTTTTTAATAATGCCTTTTGCGATAGCGGTGGTTGCCTTTGTAGCTTCGAGACCAGCGCCGATCCACGCGCCAAAAAGGATGAGCAGCCCTATGCTTTTAAACATAGACCCAAAACCTGCACTAATTACCTGAGGAATTTCTGTAACCGGGATTTGTAGTAAAAAAGCCAGGCCCAATGCACTGATGAGCAACACAAAAAAAGGGTGCCAGCGCAGGTAACTGGTCCCGATAATAATCCAGAGAACCACAATTGCAATAAACAGTAAATCTAGTGCCATGGGTTAAATGTGGTTTTTAAGATTTGTTGCAACTGCATTTTTCAATAAGGTGTATGCGTGGGTTTTTGCATATTCGAGATCCATCGATGGGGTTTTAATGGCATATGCGGCTTTTATTCCGGCTGCTTTAAGAACTTCCGGCGAAGCCGAAATGCTTCCGGCAAAAAGAAGTAATGGCTTGTGGTGTTTTTTAGCAAGTTCAGCGAGTTTAAAAGGGACTTTGCCGTATTGACTTTGATTGTCTGTTTTTCCTTCGCCAGTTATAATTAAATCAGCCGTTTTTATTTTTTCTTCCAGACTGGTAAGCGTGCTGAGTAGTTCAAAGCCCGGTTTTAAAGGGCTGTTAAAAAGTCCATACATACCTGCAGCAGTTCCACCTGCCGCACCGCCACCCGGAACAGTTGTAATTGCGCAGCCCGTTTTCCTTTCAATAATCTGAGCTAAATGCCCAGCTCCTTTTTCCAGATGATCTATGTCTTTTGCTGAAGCTCCTTTTTGTGCGGCATAGGTGTGCGCAGCCCCCGTGTGTCCTAATAAAGGATTGGTAACATCACAGGCAACCGTAATTACCGCATCCGCCAGCATTGGATTCAGATTTTCTAAATCCAACTGCATGCATTTTAAAAGAGCTGCGCCGTTAGATGCCAATACGGTTCCTTTTTTGTCTAGAAGTTTTCCGCCTAAAGCCGTAAAAATCCCCGTCCCCAAGTCATTTGTGGCGCTGCCGCCGATGCCTAAAGTAAGTTGGGTGTACCCGTTTTCCAGGGCATGCTTGAGTTGTAGCCCGGTGCCGTAGGTTGAGGTTTTTAATGGGTTTTGTTCACGAGGTTCTAAAAGGGCAAGGCCGGAAGCCTGTGATAGTTCAATCCAAGCTGTTTTACCGTCATTAAAACCAAAATAGGGTGCTTTTATAGGTCTTCCTAGCGGATCTTGAGTCTCGCAATCGATTAAACGACCCAGGTTTAATGTAGAAAAAAGTTCGAAAGCGCCTTCGCCACCATCAGAAAAAGGGAGTTGTTCAAGCTTTGCATTGGGCATAATGATGCGTATTCCTTCAGCAATAGCGGTAGCGACTTCAGTAGCAGTTAAACTTTCTTTAAAGGAATCTGGTGCGATTAGAATTTTCAGCTTAGAATATATTAGAGGTTTATGCCTAGAAAGTTACTGTTTTCCAGTGAAATTAAAACTGAGCTAATTTTATTCAAAAAAAACCAATGTAAAGCTTGCTTTACATTTAAAAATACAGTTATATTTGTCAAGTGAACTTTACATTAATCAAAAATCAAACAGTTATGAATTCAAAATTAAAAACCTCAAAGAAGCATTTGGCCTTATGGGCATTAGCGTGGGTCGCAACAACCGCGCTGGTGACTTTTGGTTTTCAATTTTTATGGGAATCAAAAATTATTACGGTAATCGCTATTGTATTGAGCCTTGCCGTGGGGCTGGGTATGGTGCTTGCCAACCGTAAATTTATAAATGACGGAGATGAGCTGCAACGGAAAATTCAATTGGAATCTATGGCATTAACCTTAGGCCTTTCCATCATCGTAGGTCTTGCTTACTCGCAATTAGACACGACAAACCTCATTGCTTCTGATGCTGAAATTAGTTCTTTAGTGCTTTTTATCGGGATAACTTATTTCGTCTGTATTCTTTTTAATAGCCGCAAATACTCATGAAAAATAAAATAAAGACATTAAGAAGCACTTTTGCTCTTACTCAGGAAGATTTGGCAAATCGTATAGATGTTTCCCGGCAAACTATAAATGCGATCGAAAAAAGTAAATTTGACCCCAGTTTACCTACCGCTTTTCGTCTAGCAGCTGTTTTTAACTGCACTATTGAAGAGTTGTTTGCCTATGAGCCCGAATCTTAAATTGCAGCATGCAAAAAACCATTGTAAAAAACCTGCCCAAAATTTTATCAATATTGCTTTTTATGGTCTTGTGCTGGCTTATTTTTTAATTCCAGAAGTTGAGCAATTTTTTGATAAGGCCTGGGCGGTTTTATTTGCGATACTCTCAAAAATTATTGAAGTCAGGTAACTTTCAGTTAGAACTTTTAAACTCTTTGTATATTCAAGTTTTAAAATGAAACCTCATGATACATACCTTCCCCTTAAAAAATTCATTACTATTTTTCGCGCTGAGCGTGCTTTTTCTCTTTCCGCTGCAAGCGCAAAAGCTATCTAAAAAGGAGCGGAAAATAGTCGCCCAAGTTGAAAAAAACAACACCGAGTCGATCAATTTTCTTGAAAAAATAGTCAATATAAATAGCGGCACCATGAATCCTGAAGGTGTACGTGAAACCGGAAGATTGTTTGATGAGGCTTTTACAGCAATAGGTTTTAAAACGGAGTGGATAGATATGCCAGCAGAAATGAATCGTGCCGGACATCTTTTTGCTTCTATTGACGGAAATTCTGGTAAAAGGATTCTTCTTATAGGGCATCTGGATACCGTTTTTGAAGACGATAGTGATTTTCAAAAATTTGAACCTATAAATGACAGTGTTGCAAAAGGTCCCGGCGCTAATGATATGAAAGGCGGCGATGTGATTATTCTCTATGCTTTAAAAGCACTCAAGGATGCAAATCTGTTAAATGACGCCCAGATTATAGTAGGGCTCAACGGCGATGAAGAAAGCGCAGGAAAACCTATAAGTATAAGCCGAAAACCACTCGTAGATTTCGCAAAACGCAGTGATGTTGCTTTATGTTTTGAGACTTCTACAGGTTATGACAAAGCCACTGTAGCCCGTCGTGGTTCCTCTGGCTGGAAGGTGGAAGTAAAGGGAAAACGCGCCCATTCTTCAGGAATTTTTAACGAAAATACAGGTGCTGGAGCAAACTTTGAACTTGCGCGTATTCTGCATCAGTTTTATACCGATGTAAAAGGTGAAGCGCTGCTTACATTTAATCCCGGTATGATGCTGGGCGGAACGACTATAAATGTTGAAGCCGAAAAGAGCCGCGGTGATGTTTTTGGCAAAACTAACGTAGTGGCGCAAACTGCTTATGCAGACGGTGGCCTTCGTTTTATCTCTGAAGAACAAAAAGAAAATGCGCGTAATAAAATGCGTGAAATAGTAGCAAACAATCTTCCGCAGACTAGTGCAAAAATTACTTTTACAGACAGTTATCCGGCGATGGGTCCCACAGATGCTAATTATGAATTGCTGCACGAGCTTGATCAAGTGAGCCGAGATCTGGGGCAGCCCGCTGTAGAGGCTTACGATCCCGGTAAACGCGGCGCCGCAGATATTTCGTTTGTTGCACAATATCTCGCTTGCCTTGATGGTCTTGGAACAATGGGGAGCGGCGCGCACACTCCAGAAGAAACCGTAAATCTCAATACCATAGAGGCGCTTACAAAACGCACTGCCATTCTTATTTATCGCCTGATTAATCAGAATAGGCAAAAGTCATAGAAGAATCCCACCCAGTCCCAAGGGGAGGAGCTAAAAAAACTGTCAGTTTAAGTCAATTAATAGGTGGTTTTTTGATGATTTTAGTCCATTTTTAAGGCTTTTTGACTGATTTTCGTAAATATATTTTTCGTCTTTGGTGGAAGAATTAAGCATCAATATCACATCCGGGTAAAGGCAGCCCTCCATCGGAGAAGCCGTGTGAGCACTATTCACTCAATTTAGGAGAAACCCTGCTCGCGGCAGCCTTTGACGCCAGAATCCCCAAAACGGAAATAGTGAGCAGTACCACGATACAATTCACAAAGGTAAGTTGCATGGGATAGGGGAGTTCTGGGGTGATCATCACCAGGTCAAATTGCAATTGTCCTGCAACGATGATAAGACCTATAAGTAAGCCCAGCAAGCCACCAAAAAAGGTCATCATAGCTCCCTGTAGGAAAAAAACCTGTCTTATTTCTTTATAATTGGCACCCAGACTGTGCAGGGTTTTGATGTTTTCACGTTTGTCGAGCACAATCATAATAATGCTTCCCACCAAGTTAAAAAGCGCGATGATAAGCACTAAGGTAAAGATGAGATAAACGGCTAGATTTTCGGTATTCAACATCTTATAAAGCTTATCATTAAGCTGTATGCGCGTTTTTACCTGAATGTTTTCACCCAGAAGATCCTGAACCTTCTTTGCGGCCGCTTCTGGATCTACGCCGGGCACTAACTTTATTTCGAGGGAGCTCAGTTGATTTTCGTCATAATTCAATAGACTACGCGCAAAATGGATGGAAGTAAAGACATAATTATCATCCAGTTCTTCGTTGACCTGATACAAGCCCGAGACCAAAACCTTTGAACTGCTAAAAGCCTGCGAAGGGTTTGTAATCTGGCCGGTTCCCGGTTTGGGCACCATTATTTGCAGGAGATCGTTAAAGTTGTTGATACCCACAGACAAAATACGGTTAATACCAATCCCTATAACCGCGACGGGTTCATCGGCACTGATCCAACTGCCAAAAATAAGCGTGCTGTCTACATTATTTACTTTGGGATAATTGGCATCCACACCTTTAATATAAGCAACGTGATTTTTTCCCTTAAATTCCAAAAAAGCACGTTCTTCAACGATTTTTGAAAATTGAGCCACCCCGGGAAGGCTGTCCAGTTTTTGGGCTTCCGCAGAAGAAAATAAAAAGGTTTTTCCTGTTACTGGAAGTACTTTAAGGTCGGGGTCAAAAACCGAAGAAAAGGAAAGACTGAACTCTTTAAGTCCGGAAAATCCCGAAAGCACAATAAAAAGCGCGGCAGATCCTGCGATAATGCTGAGTGCAGAAATAATCGTGATGATGTTTATAGCATTGTTGCTACTGCGGGAAAACAAATACCTTTTGGCTATAAACAGGGAGAATTTCAAAATCTGGCGTTTACGATTTTTTGCGGCGGGGCAGCAGCTCCGGGTTTTCTATAGGATCGTCACCACCTTTAAGTGACTTGTCAATACCGTCAATGTATTCCAGCGAATCGTCTATAAAAAAATGAAGTTCGGGCATACGCCGCAATTGGTGGCGTGTACGCTGGGCGATCTCATGTTTAATAAAGGGTTTAAGTTCTTTAAGTTCCGCCAGCACTTCGGCGGCCCTTTTATTGGGAAATACGCTCACATGCACTTTGGCCTGTGAGAGATCTGTGGTCACGCTCACCTTACTTACCGAGATGATCATATCTTTAACACCGGCTTCCAGCATGGCTTTTTGCAACACATCCACCAGGTCTTTTTGCAGTACGCCGGCTACTTTTTTCTGTCTATTTGTTTCCATAGGGCAAAAATACGGTTTTAAAATGGAGGTATTTAGCCTAAAATAGGCAGAAACAGGTGCAAAATCGACTGAAAACCTATATTTTTTATAAAGACGTAATGCACTATTTAAATTTCGATTAAATTCGATCAAAAATCAACGAGTGGAAAAAATAGATCATATAGGCATAGCCGTAAAAAGTCTGGAGCAGGGAAATCTGTTTTATAAAAAGCTGCTGGGCAAGGCGCATTATAAAATAGAGGCTGTAGAAAATGAGGGCGTAAACACCTCTTTCTTCAAGGTAGGAGAAAGCAAAGTAGAACTGCTTGAAGATACTACCGGTGAAAGCGCTATCGCAAAATTTTTAAAGAAAAACGGCGAAGGCTTGCACCATATTGCCTATGCGGTAGATGATATAAAAGGGGAAATAAACCGTCTAAAAGAGGAAGGATTCACACTAATAGATGAGGAGCCCAGACGTGGTGCAGACAATAAATGGGTGGCTTTTGTACACCCTAAAAGTGCTGGGGGAATACTCATAGAACTTTGCCAGGATGTGCTCACCCCCGATATGCCAGAACGGGATTAGGAAGTATGCGAATAATTATTTGCGCCCTTAAAAAAATAGGCTTATTTTTGCGCCCGCAATGTTTGTGAATTAAATAAACAGATGCCGGTCCTATAGCTCAGTTGGTTAGAGCACCTGACTCATAATCAGGTGGTCCCTGGTTCGAGCCCAGGTGGGACCACAGCATTTTTATAAGCCCTCCGCTCAAACGGAGGGTTTTTTTATGAAAGCTAAAGTCAAACAAATAGCCAAACCATTGTAAGTTGAAATCAATTTTTTTAAAACAAAAAAGCCAAATGCAATAAACATTTGGCTTTGAGGGTGCTTTGAAGCGGTAGATTAATAATCCATGCTATCCACTTCTTTTTTCATTTTCATTTTTTCGTCTTTCATGCCTTTCATCATGTCTTTTTTCATATTCTTGTGATAGGCTTTGAGTTCTTTCATGCTTATCATGCCATCTTTAGAAGTATCGGCCATGTCAAATTTATCAGCAAGCATGGCGCCTTCTTCAATATCTGTTTCATCTTTGCTGATCATTTTATCTCCATTTTGATCTAATTTCATCATCATTGCTTTAGGAGTCATAGCTTTTTGATCTTTTTGCATATTTTGATCATCCATCGTGGTTTGTGCCATTGCACCAGAACCTATAAGCATAAAACCCAGTACTGCGAACGTACTTAATATTTTAGTTTTCATAATAGTATATCTTTTAGTTATTAAATTCATACTAAATTTACTACTAATAATATCGTGTTAGTTCAAAAGCATTCCTAAATTTTCCTTACATTTTAGCCAATAAACAACTGATTATAAGGGTTTTTGACGTTAAAATCCGAAATTTATCGTTTTCCGGTATATGAACACTTTTAACTCACAAACGCGCTGTATCCTGTAATTGCACGTCCTACAATGAGCGAATTGATTTCCTTGGTCCCTTCGTAAGAATAAATCGCTTCGGCATCGGCTACAAAACGCGCTACGTCGTATTCAAGTAGAATACCATTGCCGCCCATCACCTCGCGGGCTCGGCTTACCACGTCACGGGTACGCATAGAGCAGAATACTTTGGCCAGGGAGGCGTGTTCATCCGTTAGAATATCGCCGTCCTGCATTTCCGAAAGACGGAAACACAACGTTTGCATGGCCGTAAGGTTAGAAACCATTTCCACCAAGTGGTTTTGAATTAATTGAAAACTTGCGATGGGCCGGCCAAATTGCTCCCTTTTCTTGGTATATTTTAGTGCAGCTTCATAGGCACCGCGAGCACATCCTACGGCTTGCCATGCAACTCCGGCGCGTGTCATGCGCAATACTTTTGCGGTGTCTTTAAACGAATTTGCATGTTGCAACCGGTCAGCTTCGGGAATGCGGCAATCGGTCATCGTGATCAGTGCGTTCTGTACGGTACGCAAAGCCATTTTGTTCTGCATCTTTTCAGCTTTAAAGCCGGGATTTTCTTTGCGTACGATAAATCCCTTCACACGGTCAGAATCCAGATCACGTGCCCAGATTATGGTGATGTCAGAGAACGTGGCATTTCCTATCCATTTTTTCTGACCGTTGAGCACCCATTCGTCTCCCTCTCTTTTGCAAGTTGTCCCCAATCCGCCGGCCACGCCAGATCCCACTTCGGGTTCGGTAAGGCCAAAAGCACCAATCTTCTCAAATTTTTGCATTTTGGGCAACCATTCCTGCTTTTGTTCTTCACTTCCACAGAGATAAATAGAGCCCATGGCCAAGCCGCTGTGCACGCCAAAAAATGTGGAAATGGAGACATCTACGCGCGCAAGTTCCATAGCCAGAATACCTTCCATCATAAACGATTGATCTGGGCAACCGTAGCCTTTATAAGCGATACCGCATACATTGAGTTCGGCCATTTTTGGGATGATCTGGTGCGGAAATTCAGCTTTGTTCCAGTATTCATTTGCAATGGGCTTAACTTCATCTTCCATAAAATTGCGCATTTTCATCTGTATTTCGCGCTCTTCTTTAGTCAATTTTAGCTCTAAGTTATAAAAATCACCATCAATAGGAGGAAGTTGATGCTGGCCCTTTTTAGATTGTGTTTTTAGCATTTTCATGAGTCCGTTGAGCTGGCGATCGTCCAGATGCCCCACGGCAGCCATGACTTCGGGCAGGTCTACTTTTTTGGAAAGTTTGTTTAAAGAGTCAAGATCAACGGTTTTGAGCAAATTTATGGTATTTTTTACTTTGGAAAATAACGACATCGATGGAGTATTTGAAAAATGTATAAAAGAACTAAATATAAAGAGCTTTGACAGATCGCTTACCCAAAAGAATGTTAATTGCCCAGATACTTTACCAGGCTTTGATGAATATAAGCGCTGCTGTCTTCCGCTGTGCGTACGTGATACCAGCCGGTTGATTTTCCTAAAATCTGTAAAGTATCGTCACGTTTTCCCTGTCCCAGTTTTTCAGCTTTCGCGAAAGCGGAGACCCTAAGATTTGCAATTGCCGAAGTAACCGTACCAAATTGTGCAATATCGATGCGATCTTTTGAAGGAATGGGTGCTTTTGCCTCAAAAATATAAGGCAGCGGATTGACGGCACCATGCCCACGCTGATAAATGCCAAAATGTAAATGCGTCGGGGTGGTGCGGGCATTGCCCGTATTGCCCACAAAACCCAGTGTATCCCCCGTTTTTACGCGCTGACCCGTGGTGGCGATAATACTGTCAAGGTGCGCGTAATATAATGCATTGCCAAAAATACCTGAGCGCAACCACACCTGTTTACCGCCCAGGCCGCGGTTTCCCGTAGAGGTAATCCTGCCATCACAAACAGCCAATGCGGGGGTGCCGCGATCTGCAAAAATATCAAGGCCTTCATGGCTGCGTTTACCGCCATCGCGATTCGCGCCCCAGAAACTCTGTATAGCGGCGTTTCCTTTTTTGGCCACAGGAAAGTTATAAAGTGGTGTGCGGTAGAGTAGGAGGTCAAAACGCGTATTGGCATGAACTTCCTGCTGAACCACGATTTTATAATCCCCCGTTTCTTTTACCGTAAATGCGATCGCTGATTCCTGAGGGAGGTTTTCCACCTCGAGTTTTAAGGGATTTAGCGAATCTTTTGTGGCCTGAAAAAGTGCCAAAAACACCTGATTATTAAGCGAATCGGTACGTATTTTAGCATGAAAGCGTTCCCCTTGCTGTAAATGGAGGTTGTAGCCGCTTGCGGTAAAACTTTTGTTCCAGAATTGTCCAGACTCTACATAGGGTAGTTTTGTTTGGGGGCTGTCGGTTTTTGCTTGCGCGAAAGCTTTTTTCCAGGGTTTAAAAAGCGAAGAATCTTTGGCCAGTTCGCGCGCGTAGACTTCCCTCGCTGAGGGATTGGTAATAAAATCGGTCGCCTTAGTAATTTCTTTACACCCCGAAAAGAACAGGGTTAAAATGATGATTGCAACTATATTTTTATAATTCAAAGTAATTTTTAGCTTGAAAATAGCAGAAATTATGCCAGTTTTAGGGTGAAATCGACTGTTTTTAAGGTATTAAGAAAATAAACAATTTTAGTGTGTGCGAATAAAATGTGTTTACATATTTTTGTAACCATATATAAGGTTGTATAATATGGTTATAAAAGAGAATTACACGATTTCAGAAGCTGCAGAAATCATTGATAAAAACCCCGAAACATTAAGGCGGTGGGATAATGAGGGCAAGTTAAGCGCTTCGCGTGAACCTATGAGCAATTATCGTGTATATACCAAAAAACAATTGGAGATATTTCCGGAATTCCAAGCTTATATTGAAGGACGAAAACAAAGTAACTATGTTGAGTCCAATCGTGAGTATAGTGTTCTGGAACTTTTTGCGGGCGCAGGTGGTCTGGCAATAGGAATGGAAAAAGCAGGATTGAAATGCGCTGCTCTAAATGAGATGGATAAGTGGGCATGCCAGACCTTAAGGGATAATAGACCGAAATGGAATGTTCTGGAAGGGGATGTAAAAAATTACGGTTTTCAGAAATATAAGGATAAAATTGATGTTGTTACTGGTGGATTCCCGTGTCAAGCCTTTAGTTATGCAGGTAAAAAGCTAGGGCTCCAAGATGCACGAGGAACACTTTTTTATGAATTTGCAAGGGTAGTTCAAGAGGTTAATCCGGCTATCTGTATTGGCGAGAATGTGCGCGGACTTTTAAATCATGATAAAGGGAGAACATTGGAGGGAATGATTTCGATTCTTGATGAAATTGGCTACAATGTTGTGACACCTGTTCAAGTTCTAAAGGCTATTAATTATAACGTGCCGCAAAAAAGGGAGAGGTTGATTTTGGTCGGTGTACGGAAGGATATTGATCTCCAATTTGAATATCCAAAACCATACAGGAAAGTTTACAATCTGGAAGATGCTTTGAAAAAAAGTGAATTATTTGAAACAGATGTTCCAAAATCGAAAGGCTCCAGTTATCCGGATCATAAAAAAAAGGTTTTGGATCTTGTTCCACCAAAGGGGTATTGGAGAGATCTGCCATTGGATATTCAGAAGGAGTACATGCAAAAAAGTTTTTATCTGGGTGGTGGAAAAACGGGAATGGCAAGAAGGATAGGCTGGGATGAACCTTGTCTTACGTTGACATGCAGCCCAGCACAAAAGCAGACCGAACGTTGCCACCCTGACGAAACTAGACCATTTACGGTGAGAGAATATGCAAGGATCCAGACGTTTCCAGATGATTGGCAATTCTCAGGTTCAGTTTCGCAACAATATAAACAGATTGGCAATGCGGTACCTGTGAACTTGGCCAAAGAAATAGGGTATTCTATAATTTCATTTTTAAATGAATATTATTCTTCCTCTAAAAAAGCTTCAATTTCTAAAGCTAAAGAATCTATAGCTTCCTGAAGATGTTTTCTTCCATCCACCTCGAGTGCAACTTCACCAATTGCGTTTGATAATTCCAAATAGAAATTTTCTAAACCAGTAAGCCGATACCAGAATTCCTTACCTACAAAGACTGGAAAGTCTTTATTTATTTTTTTATAATGACCGCTCAATTCACTCGGTGTACCATATAAAACGCCAACTATCATATCAGTTGTGCGAACATCCCTATGATTTGTACGAGCAAGGTTTTTAACGCTTTGAAAGTGATTTTTGATAGTGATTACATCATCTTTATTAATTGTGTTTGGCCCTGCTTTCAATTGACAATATTTCCTCCTATTATCAGTGCTATCAATAAATTCAATATCAATACCGCCTCCAATAGAACCCATCATTCCTTCAAAAATTTCTGGAATCATTTTCTGGACTTTATTACCAAAAATCGTTGTTATTGATGTGCTCAATAATCGTGGATAAACTAAGGCTTTTGCCATGCTTTTTGGATTGTCGTCACCTTCTAAGAAATTTGCGAGATATTTGACTAGAAAAGGATTTACATTATAAGATTTCAATCTTGAAGCTTTATCACATGCAGCTCCCAGATGCGCGGCTACAATTTCTCTCCTAAAAAAATCTTGAGCATTTTTTAAGATTAATGTTCGCTGTTCTTCCGTCATATTATGTTATTTTTTATTATGGCTAAAGAATACGAAAGTAATAAAATAAAAGTCCCCCGCTTTAATGAAGCGGGCGGTTTCTATACCACACCGCAACGCTCAAAAATCATGAGCAAGATACGGGGCAAGAACACCAAGCCCGAGCTTAAACTGCGGCAGGCGCTCTGGGCGGCAGGTTTTCGCTACCGCGTGAATAGCAAATATCTAATAGGCAAACCTGATATTTCGATTAAAAAATATAAGACCGCGATTTTTATTGACGGTGAGTTTTGGCATGGCTATAACTGGGATTCAAAGAAAGATAAAATTAAAAGTAACCGCGATTTCTGGATCCCGAAAATTGAGCGCAATATGCAGCGCGATCGTGAAGTAAATGCAAAACTGAAAGCGATGGGATATACCATTTTTAGGTTTTGGACTAAGGAATTGAAAGATGATTTTGAAGGTTGCCTTAACCGGATTGCTGCACATTTAAATAATAAGAATCTTTAAACTTTGTATACTGTATAGGTGATTTGCATTATACAATATACATGCTATAGCATTACAAAATTACCGCCTTCAACACTTCAGAACTACGCTTTTAAAAGTGTTAAAAAAATCGCCTTACACCCTATTAAAGTTGACTTTTCGGGGAACTTTTCCATTTTCAAAAAATCATAAATATTTAAAAATCAAATAATTGAATAATAGTTTTGGTTAAGTAGGAATTATCCTATGTTGAAAACTTTGTTGAAAACGGAAAGTAGTTTTGTCCAGAAACGGTCTTATTTTTTTCCATATTTGTTAGTCCCAAATAATTCCTAATTAACCACATTAAACCCCTTAGACTATGAGTGATGCAGTAGAGCCCATCTTACAAGAGAATAAAAATCGGTTTGTAATTTTCCCCATTCAGCACCACGACATCTGGGAATGGTACAAAAAATCTGAAGCGAGTTTCTGGACTGCGGAAGAGATTGATTTGCACCAAGACCTTGCCGATTGGAAAAACAAATTAAATGCAGATGAGCGCTACTTTGTAAAACATATTCTTGCTTTTTTTGCAGCCTCAGACGGTATCGTGAATGAAAATCTGGCCGAGAACTTTGTGAACGAGGTACAATATTCCGAAGCGAAATTTTTCTATGGTTTCCAGATTATGATGGAAAATATACACTCAGAGACCTACTCGTTGCTCATAGATACGTATGTGAAAAATGACGAGGAAAAAGATGGGCTTTTTAACGCCATTGAAACCTTTCCCGCGATTAAGAAAAAAGCCGATTGGGCCTTAAAATGGATTGATAGTCCCAGTTTTGCAGAGCGTTTAATCGCTTTTGCCGCTGTGGAGGGTATTTTCTTTTCGGGTGCGTTCTGTTCTATTTTCTGGCTTAAAAAACGCGGTCTTATGCCCGGGCTTACCTTTTCTAATGAATTGATTTCCCGTGATGAGGGCGTGCACTGTGATTTTGCCGTGCATTTACACAACCACCATTTGGTCAACAAAGTACCTAAAGAACGCATTCGTGAAATAATCGTGGATGCGCTGAATATTGAGCGCGAATTTATCACCGAATCGCTTCCTATAAGTTTGATCGGGATGAATTCTAAATTAATGACGCAGTATCTTGAGTTTGTCACAGATCGCCTGCTTGTAGAACTGGAATGTGAGAAAGAATATAATGTGACCAATCCCTTTGACTTTATGGATATGATCTCCCTGCAAGGAAAAACCAACTTCTTTGAAAAACGTGTAGGTGAATATCAAAAAGCCGGTGTTGCCAATGGCAGTGGCGGAAAAGAAGGTCAGAAAATTAGTTTTGACGCCGATTTTTAAGGAAAAAACAACGGGAAAAAGCACAGAAAACTATTAAAATAGGTCAGAATAGACCGTTTTTAGACCGTTTTACCTAATAAATTACTTGGCCATTTTCCTAAAAATCTAAGTTCGATATAATTTTAAAATATTGAAAATACTCAATTCTAGTGATTTTTTGCAAAAAATCGTATCGAGAATGACCATTTTCAATTAAAAAATGCGGTTTTCGATACAAAATTCTTGCAGATTTTACTCAAACTGACGCATTACCCTTAGCTCGAATTCAGGTTAAAAGGTAACTGTGCGAGCAGGATAGCCAGAGGATATTTATCCCCAAAATGAACCAGAATAATTTTATCCCCATAATCATTTAAAACAAAAAACACATGTACGTACTTAAGAGAGATGGCCGCAAAGAGCCCGTAATGTTTGACAAGATCACTGCCCGCATCAGGAAACTATGCTACAGTTTAAATCCACTTGTTGATCCCGTAAAAATCTCAATGCGTGTCATAGAGGGGTTGTATGATGGTGTGACCACGAGTGAACTTGACAATCTCGCGGCTGAGATAGCGGCGACCATGACTACCGCGCATCCTGATTATGCCAAACTTGCCGCGCGTATTTCGGTTTCTAACCTGCATAAAAACACAAAAAAGACCTTTAGCGAGGTCATGACCGATCTCTATGAGTATGTGAACCCACGTACCGGTAAGAAAGCGCCGCTCGTTGCAGACGATGTGTATAAAGTGTTGATGGAAAATAAAGAAGAGCTGGATTCTTCCATTATTTATAACAGGGATTTTGGATATGATTATTTTGGTTTTAAGACATTGGAGCGCTCTTATCTGTTGAAATTAGATGGAAAAATAGCCGAACGTCCGCAGCACATGTTAATGCGCGTTTCCCTGGGTATTCACCTGGACGATCTGGAATCGGTCAAGGAGACCTACGAATTGATGTCCAAAAAATACTTTACCCACGCCACGCCCACACTTTTTAATTCGGGTACGCCAAAACCACAGATGTCCTCGTGTTTTCTTTTGGCAATGCAGGATGATAGCATTGACGGTATTTACGATACGCTGAAACAGACTGCGAAAATCTCCCAAAGTGCCGGCGGGATTGGTCTTTCTATACATAATATCCGCGCCACCGGTGCTTACATTGGGGGGACTAATGGGACTTCAAACGGTATCGTGCCCATGTTACGTGTATATAACGATACGGCCCGTTACGTAGATCAAGGCGGAGGGAAGCGTAAAGGTTCGTTCGCTGTTTACATTGAGCCCTGGCACGCCGATATTATGGATTTTCTCGATCTTAAGAAGAACCACGGGAAAGAAGAAATGCGTGCCCGCGACCTGTTTTATGCGATGTGGATTCCCGATTTATTTATGAAAAGGGTAGAAACCAACAGCACATGGACATTGATGTGTCCCAATGAATGCCCCAACCTGTTCAACATGCACGGCGATGAGTTTGAAGCCAAATATGAAGAATATGAAGCCGTCGGCAAAGGCCGAAAAACCATAAAAGCACGTGAATTATGGGAGAAAATTCTGGAATCTCAAATTGAGACCGGCACGCCCTATATGTTATATAAAGACGCGGCCAACCGGAAATCCAATCAGCAGAATTTAGGTACGATTCGTTCTTCTAATTTATGCACCGAAATCATGGAATATACCAGTCCTGATGAGGTCGCAGTATGTAACCTGGCTTCTATCGCGTTGCCCATGTTTGTAAAAGACGGAGGGTTTGATCATAAGGAACTGTTCAAGATTACCAAGCGCGTGACCAAAAACCTGAACAAGGTTATAGATCGCAACTATTATCCAATCAAGGAAGCCGAAAATTCTAACATGCGCCACCGTCCGGTAGGTTTGGGTATTCAAGGTCTAGCCGATACGTTTATCAGATTGCGCATGCCCTTTACCAGTGATGAAGCCAAAAAACTGAACAAGGACATCTTTGAGACCTTATATTTTGCAGCCGTGACCGCATCTATGGAACTGGCCAAAGTGGAAGGTCCGTATTCCAGCTTTAAAGGTTCGCCCATTTCCAAAGGTGAATTTCAATACAATCTTTGGGGAATCAAAGACGAAGAGCTTAGCGGCAGATGGGATTGGAAAGCCCTGCGCAATCAAGTGATGGAGCACGGTGTGCGTAATTCACTGCTCGTGGCACCCATGCCTACGGCTTCTACGTCACAGATTTTGGGTAATAACGAAGCTTTTGAACCCTACACCTCAAATATTTACACCCGCCGCGTACTTTCTGGCGAGTTTATCGTGGTAAACAAGCATTTGCTGGAAGATCTGGTCGCGCTCGATCTTTGGAATGAGGATTTAAAACAAGCAGTCATGCGTTCTAATGGTTCCATACAGAATATAGATATCATTCCCGATGATCTTAAAGAGTTGTACAAAACCGTTTGGGAACTCAGTATGAAAGATATTATAGACATGTCACGCCACCGCGGTTATTTTATTGATCAGTCGCAATCGCTCAATCTGTTTATGGAAAATGCCAATTATTCAAAATTGACTTCCATGCACTTTTATGCCTGGAAAAGCGGACTCAAAACAGGAATGTACTATTTGCGCACAAAATCTGCTGTAGATGCTATAAAATTCACCTTAAAGAAGGAGGAAAAAGTGCAGCCGCAACCGGAAGAAAAGCCGCAACATGTGGCTCAACGTGCTGCAAAAACCTTGGAAGCAAGCGCTTCAAAAAATACGCAAACTGTAGAGGAACCAGAAGCCATTTACGCTTCTAAATCTGTTTCGGATGAAGGCCAAAAAACAAAGGCTAAACCTGAAGTAGATACCAGCCCGATGAGCCCGGCGGAGATGAAAGCAATCATTGCCCAGGCCAAAGAAGTTGAAGGCGATGACGATTGCTTAATGTGCGGTTCTTAAAGTATATTTTTCGATATAAGAAGAATTCAGACCTGGCAGGTTTTAAAAACCTTCCAGGTCTTTTTCTGTTCTGGTAATTGATTTTTAATAAAACGAAATACTAGTTTAAAACCCAACCTTCAGTGCCACAATAAAATTTCTTCCCGGAGCAGAAATCCCCGAAGAATAGGGACGGTAGCGCTGGTCTGTAATATTTTCAAGTGCTGCGGTAAGCTGCCAGGAATCATTCAGTTTATATTGAGCGGCAAAATTAAGGGTGTACCAGGACGGTGCGTAGGGATCGCCGTTAGCATCCAGTGCATAAAGATAGGCATTGCCCACCTGTGAAGGCGCAAGTTCATCAGCATTGAGCTGGCCGTTATATTCCGCGAAAGCATCAAATTTAAAAGCATCATTTTTCCAGACCAGATGCGTATTGCCAAAGAGCGGTGCGGCGTGACGCAGGGGCGCGTTGCTGCCGTCGTCCTCTTCCTGATTGCCCTCGATGATATTGATCTGTGAACTCAAATTGAGGTTTTTACTGAACAAGATATCTATACCGGCTTCCAGCCCTACAACTTTGGCTTCAGCGGCATTCTGTATGGCCTGTACATTACTGGGTTCGCCCTGATAATCAATCACGGTCTGGCCACCTAAACTAAAATCACGACGTACTAGCGCGTTGTCCAACTGGGTGTAAAAACCGGCGAGGTCTATTTGTACCACCTCTTCAAAATTGAGGTTCAGGCCTATCTCATAATTATAGGCGTATTCTGCTTTGAGTCCAGGATTGGGAACCACCACCGAACCGGGCTCACTGTCAAAAATCTTGCCCACATCATCTATATTCGGTGCACGGAATGCGGTTGAAAAATTAAAACGCCAACCTAAAATCTCGTTTACCTGCCAGTTTAAACCTAGGGACCCGGTGAGATTTCCGGTATTGATATCAGCTTCAGAGAAGGGGAAATCGTAAAAACGATCATCAAAAGTAGCTTGTACAAGCACCTGATCGTAACGTAGTCCAGATTGTAGGTTTACATTTTCGCTCAGGCGAAATTGCCCACTTATATAGGCCGCGGCAGATTGCCACGTGGAACCGTCTGGATAGCGCGAAGCATCTGGGACGCTAGAACTGGTTAAAATATTGGTTTGTTTTCCTGCTGAACCCACATCGTTAAAAACGTACTCGAGTCCGTAAAAAAGCTGGTGCTCGCCCAGTTTTTTGGTAAAATCGATCGCTGCAGAATATGCGTCTATCTGTTCTTCGGTCTCAAAAAGAATGTCGTCGCCAAAGTTTCGGTCATGGCGGCTTTCTTCAAAATTTTGATACGCCAGTGTCAGTTTGGCCTTGTCATACAATGGCCCATAGCCTTTTTTATCGATCTGCAGGTTAGAGAAAAACCAGTTTTGTGGACCGTAATACCACTCCGCGGAACGCAATTGATCACCGCGTGTTCTGGTCAAACGGTCATAGCGCGAATAATCTGAAGTCGTGCTATACATCACACCCAGGTTGTACTCCCAGGTTTCACTGAGCATAAAACGCACTTTCTGCATGAGGTGGAGCTGGTCAAAACCGGTAGGGACTTGTTTATTCGGGTTGTTATTGGGAATCACAATATCCTCACCATTAACGCGCGTTATATATTCAGGCCTCAAATAATCATTGGGACCATGGCTGCCCATGTGCAGATCGCCGTAATCAGCATAACTCACACTGGAAAGAAAAGCCCATTTTTCAGTGCCGAAATTAAAATTCACATGTCCCGTTTTCTCGTCATTTGCGGTTGCATATCTGGCGACGGCGTTGCCGGAAAAAGAAGGGTTCATTGGAGATGAAAAGCGGGGCTGGGCGGTATAAAAATTCATTACTCCGCCTATCGCATCACTACCATAGACCACAGAACCCGGGCCTAAAATAACTTCGGTGCGCTCTAGCGCAAAAGGATCTACATTAATTACATTCTGCAAGTTGCCCGACCGAAAAATTGCGGTATTCATGCGCACTCCGTCAACAGTAATAAGCAGGCGGTTAGTAGAAAAACCCCGTATCATAGGACTGCCGCCGCCCAACTGACTTTTTTGCACGAAAACCTCACCGCTGCTTGCCAGCAGGTCTGCCGATGTTTGGGGATTTCTAAACGCGATTGCTGATGCGCTGACGCTGCTTATTTTTTGCGCTACTTTTTCCCGTTGTTGCTCAAATTTGGCGACCGAAAGTACCACTTCACCTAGTTGATTTTCACCTGGATCAAGGTAAATTTTGCCATTTTGAGCCAATATTTCAGCTTTTGTGGCGGTTTTTTGCTCGTGTGCAATATGCGTGATAAATATAGTTTCGGTGTCATTAAACCCGCTCAGGTTTACCTCACCCTGCATGTCACTCACTGCGGTGGTACTTTTTTCAGCATTAAAAAAAGCGGTATTGCTTATAGGTTTTTGGCTATGGCTGTCAATAACGTGTGCGGTCTGCGCATAACAGAATGATGCTATTAAAAAGAAAGTGAGGAGTAGAATTTTTTGCATAAAGTTTAGCTGAAAAGGCTGTTGAGAACGCTCAGGGAGCGTGGTTTTTTAAAACCTTGCAAATGTAAATCATAATAATTTAACAATATGGTGATGAGTTCTGCCCTTGATTTTTGATTCAGTTTGAGCAGGTGCAGATTTTCGAATTTTAATAGAAGTAGCTCTTTAAACAAATCTAAATTTTCATTTGAAATCGTATAGAGATCAGCATGATCTTGAAACTGACCCTTTTCTAAGTTGAAATAGTGGAGTTCTTCCTTAGAAGTATCTGGGTAAAAACCCAGATATTTAGTGAGTTCAAGTAGAAAAAGCAAATGAAAATTGGCCGCGTGATCCTGGGCGTCGAGCCACAGAAAGGCATGTTCAAGAAAGGTGTAAAGTGCCGCGTTCTCTTCCTCTTCCTGAATCACATTGCGTAACAATTCTGAGAGAAAAAGTACGATGCTGGTCTTGGCGATATTGGTATGGAGGCTTTGATATGGATGTAGGATTTTCGCTTCGCGAATACTTTCTAGCGTGCCTTTGTTTTTGTGGTTGGCTACAATCTCGAGTTGGGTAGCGGGCTGAAACATGGCGGTGCGCAATTTGCCCTTTTTAGCCTTTAAAATACGCCGCAACAGGTAGGACTTGAGTCCGTCACTCTGGGTATAGCATTTTACGATAAGGTCTGCCTCGCCATATTTTAAGGCCGAAATCACGATGGCTGGAGTAGTAACCAGCATCAGCGTATGATCATTATTTTGGCCACTTTAGTTTCGGAAGCATCGCTGGAAGTGACCAGGATCATGTAAACTCCAGAAGCCACTTTGTGCCGCCCAAAAGCCGTGGTGTCCCACTGAATGCTACCCCCTTCAGAAACTTCTTCATAGACCAAATTGCCGGTGATATCCGTTATTTTTACGTTGGCTCGCTCGGTAAGGCCGTCTATGGTCACGGGACCGGTATATTGCGGCCGCACGGGATTGGGGAAGGCGCGTACCGCCTTTAGATTTTCTGCTGCTGCAACTGCGCTGCCGGAGTAAGAAACAAGACCTTGTGGGGTGGCAAAATACACTTCACCGCTTTCATTATCTATAGAGATCGAGTTGATTGTGTTAGAAGGCAATGGGGAATTAGATGTATTGAACTGCAATAAAGTCTCCTGGCCGTTTGATGAAAAATAAAAAACGCCATTACTGAGGGTGCCTACCCATTTATTGTTTGAGCCATCTACGGCAATGCTTTGTATAGATTGCTCATTTAAAAGTTCTACCGGAATGTCATTTTCCAGAATGACAATCGCATTGGTTTGAATCTCAGGATTCTCAAAAACTTGTGCCGGCCCATACAGCAGTCTAAGTCCAGCGGTAGTCCCTATCCACAGGGTGCCGCTGTTATCTAAAGCTAAGGTGCGAATATCATCTGACGGAAGATTCGCCTCTTCTTCACCTGCAATTTTGACAAACATATCGATCCTGGGATTATAAGCGAGCAAGCCCATACTATTAGAACCAAAATACACATTACCCTGTCTGTCAGTGACCAGTTCGGTGTAGATGACCTCATCAAAATCGGGGATGATCTCTTTTATCGAAAAGCCGGTTATATCATTTCCAGATTTTCTGGCCAGCGCATTTTCAACCAGTGTATTGGTGACCCATAAGTTACCATTAGGGTCAAAGGCTGCACCATTTATACGTACATCGGTGGGGTTTACGGGGAGATCGCTCAGCCCACTGTTAGTCTCATCAAAAAGTTGCGTGGGAATTTCTTCGTTTATTTCAAGAAGTCCGGAATTAAATGAACTTATAAAAACCTGCTCCGTATTTTCTGGATTAATGGTAATATTTACCATGTTATTGGCATTTAGCGCTTCGGGATAGGAGATATTATTCCATCCTGTTTCTTGCTGAAAGTGGCTCAGCCCACGACGTTTTAAAGGATATGGATTAAAAGAATTGCTATAATCTCCATAAACTGCCCATAATTCATTTGGAACCGCTTCAATGGAGAAAGGATCGTTGCGCAGTGGGCCATCTGGCAGAATCTGAAGTATGGGCTTG
>DRGP01000165.1 GCA_011050015.1 Leeuwenhoekiella sp.
CCGGAAAAAATTAATGGTTTATTCGCTCATTTTATCATCCATTTTGACTGTTTTTTCGGCCCTGGCACCCAATTTTATCATTTTGGTATTACTTTGTTTTTTAAAAGGAGCGGTGCTTTCTGGAGTTTCAGCAGTTGCACTGGCTTATTTGTCTGAAGAATTGAGCGCGGCCATTTTGGGCGTTGCCATCAGTATTTATTTAAGCGGAAATACCTTTGGCGGCATGTTTGGCCGTGTGACTTCCGGCCTGCTCGAAGGCTGGCTGGGCTGGCGCTTGGCCACCTTGGCCATAGGTTTATTCAGTTTGGTATTGGCATTTATCTTTATGAAATACCTTCCGAAATCGGCTTATTTTATACCAAAAACGGTCTCTATGCGGCAAAAATTAACCTTAATGGTCAATTTTCTGAAACAACCAGTTTTGCTCGCTATGTTTGCCATTGCCGCGCTTAGTATGGGCACCTTTGTGAGCGTTTATAATTATCTCGATTTTCGGTTGGCAGCGCCGCCATTTTCCCTTCCCCATTATGTGATCGCGCTTATTTTTATGATGTATCTGGCCGGAATCGCAGGTTCCTTGGTCACGGGCAAATGGTCTGACCAGAAAAATCCGGCCTGGGTGCTTAAAGTACTGTTGCTTATTTTTCTGGCCGGCCTCGCCGTTCTTTTCTCCCAGCAGCTTTGGCTGCTCATCTTAGGTTTGGGTGTGCTTACATTTGGTTTTTTTGGAGCGCACACCATGGCCAGCCGGCTGGTTTCAGAGCACGCACCACAAGGTAAAAGTTCAGCGGTAAGCTTGTACTGGCTGTTTTATTATATAGGCTCCAGCGTTTTGGGAAGCCTTACCGGAATTTTAATAAGCCGGTACAGCTGGACGGTATTTGTCTTAGTCCTTATGGGATTAATTACATTTGCCTTTTGTTGCGCAATTTTAGCTACGCTTAAAAAAGAAATTTAATAGCGATTGTAATCTTGACAAATAAATTTTGAAAATCACATTTAAACCTGATTAAAATAAAACTTTATGAATATAAAAACTTCCATTTCGTGCCTATTATTGGCTATTTTAATGCCATTATTGTCGGTTTTTGGACAAAATACTTCCATAACAGTTCGTGCTAAAGCAAAAGATGCCAAGTTTATAGGAACCTCTATTGGCGGTGCTCAAATTATAATAAAAAATGCACGTACCGGCGAAATTCTAGCCGAAGGAATTACTAGCGGGAGTACAGGCGATACCGAAAGAATTATGAAAACGCCGCACAAAAGAGACGAACCCATAACCGATGAAAATACTGCTGGTTTTACAGCTAATTTAGATCTTAAAGAACCCGTTTTTGTAACGGTAGAAGCCTATGCGCCCATGCTGAAAAAGCAAGCTGCAGTATTAAGTTCGACGCAACTCTGGCTTCTTCCCGGAAAAAATATAAGCGGGGAAGGCCTTGTTCTTGAAATTCCAGGTTTTGTGGTTGATATTTTGAGTCCACAAACGCATGAGGGACTTTCCGCAGAAAGTGAAATTGAGATTAAAGCCAATGTGGTTATGATGTGTGGATGCCCAACCTCGCCAGACGGAATCTGGGATGCCAATAAATATGAGGTAAAGGCCTTGCTTATGAGCGACACGGGAAAGAGTGAAGAAATCACCTTAAAATACGCCGATAAGCAAAGTACTTTTTTTGCAAAAACAACACTTGAAAAAGGAATTTATCACGTGAGTGTTTATGCTTATGATCCCAAAACCGGAAATACCGGAGTAGACCAGACTTCTGTGATTGTTAGGTAAATGGGGTTTAGTTATAGAGGATTTCTATACAAAAGTTATGGAAAGAGAAAAATGTATAAATCGCAAGAAAATTTTAGTTCTGAGGAATATTCTTCTTTTGACTTAAAAATTGATCAAGAATGGTATTAATTTTATCATTGTCATCTTTATAGGCTTCTAGATCAATGATTTCAACCTTTCTAAATTCCGTAGGTGCGCTTTCGCTTTGTAGCGAAATAGTACCGCCGGTAAGTAGTTTTCCGGTTTTTTCTCCATTTACGGGGTCTAACTGAGGTTCCTGATATTCAACAACTTCCTCGCCGTTTACATAATGTTTTATAATGGAATCGTCCAGTGCAAGAACTTCTACACGTACCCATTGATCGCCATTGTACGTTTTTGAAGATGAAGTTACACAGTGTGTGGTCACGATTTTACCATTTTGCACGTATTGGGTTCCCGGGGTGCACAAGTTGGCCGTAGATCGCTCTCCCTCACCACTACCACCCAGAAGCTGTACTTCAATGGAGTTGGGGAAATCCTGATCTAAGCCCATAGATTCTGGTGTCTGCCCATGAATCATGACACCATTATTACGGTAGGCCCAGGCTTCACCATCTTTGGGCTGCTCACCTATAAACCGATACTCTACCGCTAAAAGATAGTAAGAGTAGGGCTTTTCATAAAAAATATGACCATAGCGCTGCTTAAAAGCATCGTCATACTGATCATAATTTATCTGGATATTGCCATCTACCACGCGAAAGGTATTACCGAAGTTTTCACCTAAAGGGTAATTTCTTATTTTTATTTGCCAGTCATTGAGGTCTTTCCCATTGAATAATTGTTGCCAAGTAGGTTTATCTGAAGTACAGCTTGTTAAAATTAGGATACATAAGAGGAGGGTAATACGTGTAATTAAAGGCTGGCTTTTCATTTTTTCGAAGTTTGTATTTTAAATCTTATTGAAGATATGGAATCTAATTCTTTTTAAGATGAAAGAATTAACGTTTAGTAATTAGAACCTGAATTTGTAGATTCAGAATTTTTAAAGGAAAATATTAGAATGAAAAAGTTGGTACCTTTATTTTTTCAAACTTGAATTCAGCAAAAGAAAATTTAATTCAACACATTTTATGGCCTTTAACTTCAATACCGAATACCCTTCTATCGAATTGTTACGGGACAAAGCCCGAAAACGGATGCCCCAATTTGCCTTTGAATATCTGGACGGGGGCTGCAATGAAAATATTAATATCAAACGAAATACTGAAGAAATCAGGGAAATTCAGTTAAAACCGCGTTATCTCAAAAATTATCAAAAATCAAATCTAGAGACCGAATTGTTCGGTGTAAAATACAGTATGCCAGTGGGTATTTCGCCGGTAGGCTTACAGGGATTGATGTGGCCCAATTCGCCAGAAATTCTTGCGAAAGCAGCTTTTGAGCAAAACATCCCGTTTGTATTGAGCACAGTTTCTACTAGCAGCATCGAGCGCATCAGCGAACTTACAGAAGGCAAAGCCTGGTTTCAGCTGTATCATCCCACAGAAGACTGGCTGCGGGACGACATTTTAAAACGTGCAGAAGCCGCGCAATGCCCCGTTCTGGTAATATTGGCCGACGTGCCCACTTTCGGCTATCGTCCCAAGGAGATTCGTAATGGGCTTGCAATGCCACCACAGATGAACATGCGCAATGTGTTGCAAGTATTTGGCAAGCCTACATGGGCACTGCAAACGCTCAAGCACGGGCCGCCAAGCTTTGCGACCATGGGAAAATACATGGAATCTGGAATGAGCATCAAGCAATTGGGGAAATGGATGGACGCTACCTTTTCGGGACGTTTAAATGAGGAAAAAATAAAACCGTTGCGTGACCTATGGAAGGGAAAATTGGTATTGAAAGGGGTGGTTTCCGATGAAGATACCGAAGAAGCGATTCGTTTGGGTTTTGATGGAATTATTGTATCCAACCATGGCGGGCGACAACCTGTCTCTTATACACATCT
>DRGP01000166.1 GCA_011050015.1 Leeuwenhoekiella sp.
CTATTAAAATAGCCATCGCTTCGCACACTGATGCCGTGGGATCGACCAGCTACAACAAAATACTATCAGAAAAGCGGGCAAAGGCCACGAAAAACCATTTCCATAAAGATTGAGAATGAAATGGTAGATATCACCACAGAGGAAGGGTATGCCTGGTTGCAAGCCAATCTTATGGCTGATGAGGTCAATCTTTTTACCTCGAGTAAAATTTTAAAAAAAGACCGAAATACTGATATTTTCGCACTTATACAACAGGGCGCTAACATAACAAAAGGCGGGCTGTACAAATGGTTTTCTAAGTTTGTGGAAACAGATGTTTGAGTTTTTGCCTATTCTGTGACAATTTTAAACTCGCTGCGCCTGTTTTTTTCCTCTCTGGCCTCTTTTTCTGAGCTATCAGAAGTATCAATAAGTAGATGCTTCTCACCACAAGCTTTGGTCATCATCCGGTTAGCGTCTATTCCTTTATTGATCAAATGGTTTTTCGTGGCCTTTGCCCGCTTTTCTGATAGTATTTTGTTGTAGCTGGTCGATCCCACGGCATCAGTGTGCGAAGCGATGGCTATTTTAATAGTGGGGTTTTCCTGCATAAAATCGGCTAATTTATCTAAGATTTCGCGTGCTTCTGGGCGTATAACCGCTTTATCAAAGTCAAAATAGATATTGTCCAGATGACGTTCGGCTAGTATATTATGAACGGGTTGTAGTGGTAAATCGACTTCGAGTTGCAAATTGCTTTTTCTATCTACGATTATCTTACGTGTTGCGGGCTGAAAATCCTGTAAACTTGCTTCCACATGGTAATTGGTATTGGGGTTTAATCTGAAATTATAATGCCCCTGCGCATCAGTTTTTACTTGCTCTAAGTTGGTCTCGGCATGGTAAAGAGTAACCACTACCTGTGATATGGGTCTTTGTGTTTCTGTATTTATAACAATGCCCGATAGTTCATGTTTCCGATTATCTATTGCGGTAAAATGGTAGATTTTATCGGTGCCTGAGTGGTTTGAAGAAAAATATCCCGTTGCATTTTGTGTATCGATGATAAATGAAAAATCATCGCGGTTAGTGTTTATGGTTGGACCCATATTGTACGCTTCCGCGAATGCGCCATCTTTACTATCGCTCCGGTATAAGTCAAGACCGCCCAGTCCCATAAAGCGATCTGAGGCAAAATAAAGGTTACCTTCTTCTGAAATATAGGGAAACTGTTCCTGCATTTCTGAATTTACAGAAGGCCCTAGATTTATAGGTGCACCATAGTTGTTATCGGCTAAAAGTTCAACTTTATAAATATCGCCACCGCCATAACCTCCCGGCATGTCACTGGTAAAATAGAGTGTTTTGTCATCTGCACTTAACGAGGGATGCGCCAATGAATACGAATCATTATTAATGGGTAGATTTTCAATGTTTTGCCAAGTTCCATCTTTAAAATCTGCCTTAAAGAGCTGTAAAACGGCCACTTTTACCCCATTTATACGCTTGTAATCCTCATTGGTGCGGGTGAAATATATGGTCTTTCCATCTTTTGTAAACGCAGTATTTCCTTCATGAAGGGGGGTATTTATCGCTTCTGAAAATAGAGTAATGTCCGTAAGTGTATTTCCGTTTACCGTGGCAATGTATAGATCCAGGAATGGCTGTTGCGTCCGTTTATAAATGGGTCTATCATTATTCCTGTCTGAAGAAAAAACCAATTTATCTTGATACAGTACAGGTCCAAATTCGGCATGCTCTGAATCTTTATCTAGCATTTGCAGATCAAATAAAAGTGGGAGATTTTCTTCATTTTCAGCCAGTTTTTCCTGAATATTAACCGGTTTTCCGGCATATTTAGAGAGAATTTTATTGGCTTCCTCATAGTTGTTATTGGCTTTTTCGGCATCTGCATAGCGCAATAGTGCATCTGTGTTCAAGCCAGTATCGCTCATATTGCAGATTTTATAAATACTTGCAGCATCACGCATATTGCCCAGGTAATAATAACTGTCAGCAAGATTTAGTTGGGCTTGAAAGTCGGGGTTTTCCAGCATCTTATAATCGGCGATTGCTGTATGATAATCATTGGCTTTAAAGGCCTTATTAGCTTCCTTGAGCAATGCCTTTTGTCCCCAACTCATCTGGATCACAAAACACAGTGTAAAGAGAATTATATATTTTTGAATCATAATTGACGATTTTCGATAGAAATTGGCGGTTTTTACCCATTAGATGGGATTAAATGCTGCGGTTTTTAGCGTGATAATTACATTTTTCTTTTTTCATCCCTCGTGGACTTATCTCCAGGTTGTTGATTTCTTATATTGTTTTAGAAGAAACGCGGTGATTTCGCGTAGCGCGGTGCGAGCCCTAAAAAGTCGAGGTCAAAAAGTAACATGATCTCATGACTGCCGTCATTGTATTTTCCCAGATTTGAAGTGGTATAATCGTACGCATACCCTATACGTAATCCCTGCGCCACTTCAAAGTTGACCAGGCCGGTGATTGCGTCACCTACACGATACCCCAGACCGGCCTCTACTTTTTCATATAAAAGTACATTAGCATTAAGGTCAATACTTATAGGTGCTCCTTCCACGGCACGGGCCATAAAAGACGGTTTGAGTTTAAGATCTGCATTGAGATCAAAAACATAGCCGCCAGTGAGAAAATAATGCACGGTTTCTTCGCCAAAACCACGAATGCCATCCCGCTCTTCAATATGTTCTGCGTTGAGCAAATTGGGCGCTGAAGCCCCCAGATAATAATGGTCACTAAAATAGAACAAACCTACACCCAGGGTAGGATACGTCTGACTGATATTTTTATCAAAAGCGAGATCTGTTGCCGCGTTGCCACTTCCCAATTGGAGGTTTGTAAAATCTGTATTGAAGAAGGTCGCACCTGCTTTTAACCCAAACGCAAGGTTGCTGCTGGGTGACAGTTGTATTTTATAGGCAAAATCTGCGTTGAGGTTCGTTTCTTTCACCACATCTCCTATCTCATCGTGGATGAGGTTTACGCCCAACTCTATACGGTCACTCACTGGGGCATGTGCAAAAAAGGTGCCTGTGGTGGGCGCGCCATCTATGCCTACCCATTGTGCACGGTATAGCGCTCCCAGATTCATCACTCCCTCATTTCCTGTGGAATATGCCGGGTTCATTAAACTCATGTTATACATATATTGGGTAAGCTGTGGGTCTTGTTGCCCCCACGCCAGCTGACTTATGAGGACAGTCGCGGCGAAAAACGTAAGTTTTTGTATCAATTTTTTCATCGTAGCTATCCTTTTTATCGGTTTAAATAGAGGTTGCCCTGCTTGGGAGCAGTTTGCCCGTCGTTGTAGTTAATAATATAGAAGTAGACGCCGTTCGGGAGGATTTTGTTGCCCAACTGGTGCTGGTTGGCGTTACCGTTCCAGGGCTCACTGCTGGCGTTACCTTTGAAGACCGCATTTCCGTTTCGGTTGAAGATTTCTATGGTATAATCAGGATAAACGACGTCTATATTTTCTATGATAAAACGATCGTTAACGCCATCTCCATTGGGCGAAAAAGCCTCCGGAATAAAAATGTTGTCACAATTAGTAAGATCTACGCTTATCGCAAGGCGCTGGCTGCTTTCACATCCCATGGCATTGGTTTGGCTGGCGTAATACGTGGTACGGTTAACAAGTGCTGTTGTGGCCGTTACTACGTTGTCACCCGTTTCAGAAGTATAGAGTGTAACCCCTTCTGCTGGTGATAACCTATCCAGTAAATCTGCTGCGGTTGGGTTATCATTAATACAAAAAGCTGCGCCGCCTGCCATGAGGCTTGGTGGTTCGGGATCTTGTACAGCAAAACTAATACGGTTGTCGCCAAGATTTGTCGCACTGCACTGACTTATAAAATTTTGTAATTGACTAATGGCTATAGTGGTATTTCCTGCATTTGTGAGCAGGGAAGGGGAGAGCGTAAAACTTGTTTCACCTGAAGAAAAAATCACTTCTTGTGTTTGTTCGTGCGTATTGCTATCGCCCAACTGGTAGGTGATCGTGTATTCTCCATCGGAGAGGTTTGTGGCTCCGGAAACGCTAACCATAGCCGTTGTATTTAAACAAATGTCTGCGACATTTAGGCTTAAACCGCTGGCATCAGGTCTTGGGAGCACTTCAAAAGTTGTGCTCACTGCAAGAGGTTCTGAAGTACATCCAGTTTCACTTACCACTTCTTCGATGGTAATGGTTGTGCTACCGGTTGATACGAGTTGCGCCGCAGGAATATCGAGTATTCCCGTACCGTCATTTATGGTGAGCATTGCTGTATTTGAGCTGCTGTTATTGGCTTCCGAAAGACTGTAAGTCACGGTGTATGTGCCATCAGCGAGTCTAGAGGCAGCGCTGAAGGAAAGCATTCCGGCTTCGCCAAAACAAATATCCATAGCGCTGATATTTTCGGGATCTATACTGGGAATTGGGAATAGTTCAAAAGTAATGCTGACTGTGGAAGTACTTTGACACCCGGTATCAATATTCTGCAAAGATTCTACAGTTAAGCTAGTTGTTCCCATTTGGCTCAATGCATTAGCAGCGATGATAAAACCAGCCGAACCATTACTTATTGTAATGGTCATGGATGTCGAAGCCTGGCTATTGGCACCGCTCAGCGAATAAGATAACGTGTAGTTACCATCATCAAGGTTACTTCCACGTATACTAAAGTTGCTATTTTCACCCAAACAAACAGATTCAACATTAAGATTTTCTTCTTTTAGCTGTGGTATGGCATTTATCTGAAAACTGGTTGAAATGACCAGATTTTCGGTGCGACAAGTTGCCGATGCAACAGCGGTTACCATAATAGTGGTTTCACCAGAATTAGTCAAAATAGCTTCCGGAAGATCAAAACTTCCGCTTCCATTTGCGAAATCAACTCCCGTGGCGGTCTGGGTTGCCGTATTTGCGCCAGTAAGGGAATAAGCCAACGAATAAGTGCCGTTGCTTAAATTAGGTGCGTTTATATTAACAGACTTGTTTCCGCTTTCCGCGCAAAAATCAGCGATGCTAAGGCTTGCCTCATTAAGGTCTGGCGGAAGCGCAATATCAAAGCTGAAAGAAAGATTGCCAACCTCGGTACTGCAACCTGTAATGCTATTGTTAACACTACTTACCGTGAGTTGGGTGGTGCCGGCATTAGCCAATAGTGTTGCTGGTATGTTAAATGAACCTTTTCCTGAAGTAATAGTAATATCTGAGTCCAGATCTCCGCTGGTATTTATACCTGAAAGATTATAGGTAAATATATAAGTGCCATCGCTGAGATTACCGTTTTCGGAAGTCACGTTTATAGTTGCCGCATTGCCGAGACAAACTGCCGTAGCAAGGCTGA
>DRGP01000167.1 GCA_011050015.1 Leeuwenhoekiella sp.
CTGACTCAACTCCCCATCCGCTACAGATTTTTTAACCTCTTCATCATAAACTTTCATTTTTTCGTTATCCAGAATTTGTTCGATATCTATATCATTTAGGTGTAGTAATTTCTTTAGATGAAGAAAAATCTTTATTTCATCATCATCAATAATATGGTCTTTAAGACAATGCGTAGCATATTGTTTAAACAAATCAAGTCGCAGAGTTTTAAATTTATTATTCAATTTTGATTTGTACTTGTCCGAAATTTCTTGAATTTGCTCTAATGTTACTTTAGTCAAATCATTCTCGTGTTTGACTAACAAATTGTTTATTTCGATAAGCGCATTTTCTTTTGGAGTATTTTTAAGGATTTTTCCAATCAATGAAGGCTTTTTCTTTTCTTTAATTCTAAATATACTCATATCTCACATTCTTTAAAATTCGTCAATTACTACAATAAATCAGCCATTTTCGATCAAAAACAGCCTATTTAACCCTCAAAACTCCCCATTAATTTCTCATGATAATCATTTCCCACATCAAAGCAATACGTCACTGGAAAGCCTTCGTTTTTATCGCATAACAGGTAGTTTTTAAACACCTTTCGGCCATTTTCCGGGACGGTGTCATCGGGATGAATTTCCAAGTGGGCGTTTAGTTCTTCCATGACCAGATCCTCGGGCGCAATGATATAATGACTGGCGAGTACATCAAAAGGATTAAACCCGTCTGCACCAAGGTAAATCCATTGTGCGAGCCAGGCTTGTGAGACTTCAGCAAGCCATTTATTTCCCGCATCGCCCTTTTCCAGTCGATCTAGATCGGTTTTTTTCAGCCATACTTTATTGGAAATCTCAAACGGGCAAAGCACCACTTTTATTTGGCTTTCAAATAATATACGAAACGCGTCAGGATCCAGGTCAAAATTGAGATCCTGAGCATGAACGCCTTTTGTACCTATTTCAAAATGATCAGTTGCTTTTCGTCTTCCGGCTACCAACACGACTTCTTCAATCTGACTTTTGAGTTCAGGATAAAGCAGCAATAACAGCGCAATGTTTGTAGCTGGGCCGATGGCCAGAATGGTCAATTTTTCTTTTTTCAGGGCTTCGGCCAGCGCTTCCACGGCATTGTTCGTTTCTATTTTTTTAAGATTGATCGCTTCGGCTGCACCTTTATAAACGGGAATTTCCCCACCGGCAAATTCCGCGTTCATTTTTTGGCACAGCGGGAATGCGTTTTCGAGCGGTGTATTGCCAAAAACGGCACTAATTCCCTTAATTTCGATATTTTCAGCCTTCATCAAATGTAAAATCGCATACGCATCATCTACATCACTGTACCCTTCGCCGCTCACTCTTTTCATGCCGGCGGCAAGATCTGTATCTATCCAAATTTGTTTTTTTGTCATAATTTGTTCAGTTATAATTAAAGAGACTTAAGACGGTTTGACGTAGGACGTAGGACTAATTTTTTCTTGATTTTTAAGCCTAAATCCTAAATCCTAAGTCATTTTACCCTTTTAGGCTCTTCCAATATTCAATTTCCTCTTGCACGCCCGTATCAGGATCGTTGATAAAATCCTGTTTGTTTTTATAGACTTGAAGCATCCCTGCGCGCATGTAGCCTATTTCATCGCCCATCAACACCGCTTCTTTGAGATCATGGGTCACAAAAAGCGAGGTAATGTCATACTCTTGGGTGAGTTTTTTAAAGAGCGATTGCATGCGCTGGCGCGTCCCCGCATCGAGGCTGCCAAAAGGTTCGTCGAGCAGCAGTAACGACGGATTTGTGATAATGGCCCTGCCGAAAGATACCCGTTGCCGCTGTCCCCCCGAAAGCTGCGTAGGCATCTTAGTGGCCTGGCCATGTAATTCCAGACTTGCAATTATGTGGTTTACTTTTTCTTTGATTTGGGGTTCTGGAATTTTTTTCAGCCGTAGACCGAAAGAGATATTCTCAAAAGCGTTTAAATGTGGAAAAAGCAGATCTTCTTGGTATAAATACACAATGTTTCGCTTTTCCGGCCGCATGTGGGTAATGTTCTCGCCTTTCAGCGAAATGGTGCCGGAATCCGGTTCTACGAGTCCGGCGATAATCTTGAGCATGGTCGTTTTTCCACAGCCTGATTTTCCCAAAATGCTCAGTGTTTTATGCGCGTCAAGGCTAAAATCAAGCTCCTTGACCACATGCTCGTTATTAAAACTTTTTACAATATTTTGGACTTCTAAAAACATTAAACCAGATTTTTAAATACGTAGCGTTTGTTGAAATACAACAGCACCACCGGTGGGAAAATAAGCAGGCAGCAGCTCAGGGCGCCGTAGTAATAATTGGCTTCCTTGATAAACAGAAATACTTTTATGGTGAGCGTTTGTACTTTGCCCACGCCGATGATCGAGGTAAGGCCATATTCAAACCACGAGATTAAAAACGTCTGAAAAAAGCAGATGAGCAGCATGCTTTTGGCCAGCGGAAGCAGCACTTTAAAAAACGTCTGTCGCGGTGTGCCGCCCAGCGTGGCAACCAGATCTTCATAGCTTTTTATTTTTTTGTTCCAAAAACTGCCAAAAAAGATCAACGCGTAGGGAAAGGCGACCAGAAACTGCGCCACGATTACACCGGTAACATTGCCAAAGAGACCGATTTTCAGAAAGAAAAAACTGAGGCAGGCACCAAAAACAACCGGAGCCAAAACGTACGGAAAATAGGCGAAAAGGGTCAAAATTCGCCTCCTTTTATGGTAAAAAACAGCCCTACTGATCAAAAACCCGCTAAAAGTGGACACCATCCCCACCGAAAGTGAAATTACTACCGAAATGATAAAACTCTGTAATAATCCCGTTTCTGAACCTAGAATCGTCACCCAATTTTTGAGACCAAAATAACCGGGAAGTATATCGGGAAAACGCCAGCTCGATGAAAAGGAGAGCAGTACCATGAAGATAAACGGGAAACCTATCAACAGTACGATCAGGGTTAATATATAAGGTTTCCAACTAACTTTCATAAATCGCTTTTTTTCGCTTGGGTAAAAACAACAAAATCACGGTAATAGAAACCACTAGGGTATACATCACAGCGACTACATAACCTTCTGATATTTTACTGAGATCAAATTGCCGCGTTTCCCGAATGATCAATACCGAAAGCATTTGCGGTGATTCCTGGCCCAATATCAACGGGACTTCGTACGCACCCAGTAAAAAGATAAAGTACAGGGCGATGAGCACCCCCGTTTTCTTTAGAATTATGGGTAAAAATACACGCCGCGTCACTTGATTGGCATTTGCGCCCAGTGCATGTGCCAAAATAGAAAGTTCTTCAATACGTTCGTTTTTGTAAACGTTAAGAAACAGTAAAGTAAAAAACGGAATAAGCATGGTGATAAAAGCAACAATAATCCCAAAGGCCAGCGAATCATTTACCAGATCGGGAAATTGCGCTGTTTTTTCAATAAGACCCAATTGAAAAGCGATACGGGCAAAAAACCCAGCTTTAGAAAACAATTGAATCATAAAAAAACCTGCTACCACACCGGGAATTGCAAGTGGCAAATACATCATAAACGAAAGAAATTTTTTATCCAGCTCCCGGCGAAATTTCAAGGTGACCCACAGCGCACCACCAATGGAAAGCACCAGCGATACCAAAGCGATCGCCGCACTGTAGCCAAAGGATTTTAAAAATTCTCCTGATGCAAAGACACTTTCCCAAAAACGCGTGGTAAAGCCATTATTGAGCACGCCCATTACGCCAAAACTGTAACCCAGTGCGTAGATAAACGCGGCAAAAAAAGGCACCACGCCAATCAGCATAAAAAAGACAATACCGAGTATAGAAGTTTTACTTTTCAATGACCTGTGTTCTAAAATCTTCGTAAAGACGTATCATATATTCTGGCGCAGGCTCCTCGATCGCATACTCTTTTAGATCCTCCATTTCCAGGCCGTATTTGCGGTGTGGTGCGTTTGTAAACTTTTCTGCCCACTCCTTGGGGAGGCTGTCTATTTCTAGGATCGTATTAGAATCCATGCCATTGGCATGTGATTTTTCAAACTGTGCGGCAGGCGAAATTAAAAAATCGATTACCTGCATCGCGCCCGCTTTTTGGGGTGCATTTTGCAAAATGCCCATATAATTGGTGTTTTTTATGGTGCCGTTTTCCCATGGGTAGGAACGGGCTGTTTCGGGATAAAGGCCGCTGACTACTTTTTCTTCAATGCCGCCCTCGCTAAAGCCAAAGTTCAAATAAAGCTCGCCGTTGGCGAAAAGCTGACTCATTTTGGTCTGTTCTTTTGGGAAGGTTTCACCTTCTTTCCAGAAGTATTTTTTGTTACGGTTGAGGTACTCCCACAATTGCTTGGAAAGCCGGTTGTACTTTTCTTCTGAAAAATCACCGTTCAGGTTATTAGGGCTACCGCCCAGTTCGGCGAGAAAGCTTTTTAACTGGGTCATGCCCGAAAAATCATTACCAATGGTAAACGTGCCGGGATATTTCTTCACGTAGGTTTCCAGTTCGTTGAGATTGCGCGGCGGGTTGGCCACTTTAGCCGAATCGTAAACCATTGCCGCCTGCCCTATGCTCCACGGGCATTCCATCCCGGCAATAGGCTGTTGAAAATCAGTATTGATGTAGCGGTCGTCAAGATCAATGTATTTGATATTGGGCAGTTGTTCAATAAAAGGCCCCCAGAGTCCATCGATTTTTCGCAGTTGAAAGGAGGTTTCCCCGTTGATCCAGACAATATCCACTTGGCCGCTGGTAATGCCCGCTTCTTTTTCGCCCATGGCGAGCTGCACAATTTCTGGTCCCTGACCACCGCTTATTTTTAAGTCAATATTGTACTTTTCCTTAAGCTGGGGAACAACATAATTGTTCATATAGTTATTGATTACAGGGCTTCCCTGCCACATCATCATATTTACAGCCGTCCCTTTCGCTTTCGCGGAAATCTCCTCCCAAGAAGCCGCTTTTAGGCCAGAATCATCCATTTTTGGCTCAGAATTGCAGCTAATTAGCAGCATTGTTATTCCAATTATGCTGAAAATTTTAAATATTCTTTCCATGTAATTTATTGTGTTCTTTTAATTCAAAATTCAGGTTAAAAAACCCCTCCGTCTTCCGCTGAAAAAGCGGAAACCACCTCCCCTTGAAAAAAGGGGAGGAACTTTTCTCACGTTGTTCATGTAAAACTGAACTTGTTTCAGTTTCACATAACGTCTGCTCACTCGGTGCGATTCTGAAATAAATTCAGAATGACGTATTTTTCCTCCCAACCTTTTCCAAGGGGAGGTTTTTCTAAAACCCGTTCGCGACCAGCGAACAGCAACACCTAAGAAGTTCCCCTCCTTGGGAGGGGCTAGGGGAGGAACTTTTCTCACTCGGAACTTTTAATATTCAACTTGTAACCAGCAACATTTCCCCTTTTCGATAACTATTCTTCATCCCACCACACTTTACTATTAATGTCATCACCACCCATGCGCTCTACAGCTTCCTGATAATTGGCACTGTTTGTGGCCTGTTCTGATTCGGGATATAAATAGCGTACGGGATAACGACCGTCATTTAGGTTATCAGGGCCCGGTTTTAAATTTGGGATTCCAGTGCGGCGTATGTTGAACCAGGCTTCGTGACCGTTCGTGATCAAACTAAGCCATTTTTGGGTCAATATTTTGACCAAGTCGCTTTCCTGATCACCTGTGAGCGCAACGGCTTTTTGATCAAAATAATCTGCTGGGGCTTCTGCACCATAATAGTTGAAATTTGCCGTGATTCCATTTTGATAATAGGTTTGGGCATTGCCGGTAATATAACCACGTGCGGTCGCTTCTGCGAGGGCAAATTGTACTTCGGCATACTGCATGTACTGGCCATTTACACCATCGGGCTGATCGCGGTAAATCGACCCAAATAGCGAAATATCGTTCAAATTGATATCATTTTCGCTTATGGTTTCCCGATTTTGACCGTTCAATAGACCTTTAAATTCAGGATTTGCATTGGTCACGCTCATTTGGGTGGGTTTATAAATGATGCTGATACGTGGATCGTTCCATAATTTCAATACAGAATCTACGGTTTTGGTCATACGGTGTTCGCCGTAGGCTCCCAGTGCAGCCGTAAAAAACGGAAACTGATTGGGCGCAGCACTTAGATAGGGCACCACCGCACTCTGGTCATTAGATTCGATCAACATACCCGAATCTGCTAAGGCCTGCATTTCAGAAAAATCGGTAAGGCGTTTGCTTATGCGCAATAGATAGCGTAACCGAAGCGAATTAGCAAAACGCACCCACTTGCTCAGATCATTTTGAAACATCACATCGCCCTGTATGCTTTCATTGGTGTTTTGAAGCGTTTCCGCAGAATGTTGCAGAACGTCAAGAATTCCGGTTTCCGGAGCGGTATAAATGCTTTCCTGAGTGTCGTATTTGGGTGTAAACTGCCCATCCAGCGCATCCAGTGCTTCGGTATAGGGCACATCGCCCCACATATCTGTGAGTTGGGAAAATAGAAAACTCTTCATAATATCGCCCACCGCACCATAAGCTTCATTGTAACCGGGCAAATTTTCCATAGATTTAAGATCAGTGAGCAACCTGAAAATAAGGTCCCAATATTCACTGTTTGATCCCAGTTCATAGCGATCTATACGCTCAAACTCTACACTGGCCGAAAATTGTTCCAGATAATTTGCCAGTAGAAAACCCTGATCATATGTATTTGCATCGGCTTCTACCGTGAGCACATTAGTGAGCAAATATTGAGGATCGACTTCTGGAGGCGAATTTGGATTTTCGTTAAGTTCATTAAAATCATTGGTACAGCTCACGCCCGTAAGGCACAATAGACTGAGAACGAATAGATTTATATTTTTCATTTTCTTTGTCTTAAAATTGAGTTTTCAGGCTAAAGCCAAAATTGCGCGTTGAAGGATACGAGAAATCCTCTACGCCATAGACGATATTGCGCTCCTGCACGGCATTGAGCTCTGGGTCAAAGTGTGGATTTTCAGTAAAGAGGAGCAGATTACTGCCCACAATACCTACTTTAATGTTTGTAAAGCCGATGGAATTGGTCAACGCAGCAGGGAAATTATAATAAACGCTCACTTGACGCAACTTGAGGTACGAAGCGTCGCAAAGCGCGCTTTCCTCATTGCCGCGGTCGTAAAAGTTATTGTAATACGAACTCGCGCTCACCGAAACATCGTTGGGGACATAATTCGGATTTTCCGTAGTGCCGGAATTCCTAACGCCGGCGCCTATTATTCCACCTTCGCGACCTACCAGGGTTTCCTTTAAAACACCGGAAGTACTTCCCAGCGCCTTGATCCTAGAGACAACTGTCCCGCCTTGGCGCCAGTCCCACAGTATGGTAAAGCCTATGTTTTTATAGCTGAAACTATTGTTGAACCCCAAACTAAAATCCGGGTTGTAGTTGCCCAATTTTCGCAGCGTATTATCCTGAACCGGGAAGCCATTTGCGTAAAGCGTCTCGCCATCTACTTTTACAAAGCCGGTACCATACATATCGCCCACACGGCCATTTTCCCTGGCGATATAAAATACAGCATTGGAGCCGCCGTTAAAGATGTTTGCAGATCCCGTTACAAATTGGTCAACGCCTTGTGGAAGTTCGGTGACCACGCTACGGAAGGTGGTAAAATTCACCGAGGATTGCCAGCCAAAATCTCCCCCTTTTATAATGTCTCCGCTCAACTGTAGCTCAAGGCCTCTGGTGCGCACTTTGCCACCATTTACATTATAATTTTGAAATCCGCTAGCGGAAGAAATGGGTCGGGAGATAATCTGGTCTTTGCTCACGTTTTGATAGGCCGAAGCATCCAGTTGCAACCTGCCATTTAAAAACCAGGCTTCTAAACCAACTTCGTAGGCATCCAGGCGTTCTGGTTTTAAATCGGCATTTTTAAGCACGGTTTCATTGGTTACCCGAAAACTGGAACCGTAATTTTGATTGAACTGAAAGTTCTGTGTATTTTGATACGGATCGGTATCGTTGCCCACACTTGCCGCGCTCAATCGTAATTTTAAAAAGGAAATCACTTCGGGCATTTCAAACATATTAGACGCTACATAACTCAGACCGGCCGAATAATAACCAAAGGAATTATTACCGTCGGGCAGCGTGCTGCTCCAGTCATTACGATAGGTCGCATCCAGATAGACTTGGTTTTTATAAGCGATGTTACCAAAAGCGTACACACTGTTAATACGTTTGTCAAAAATCTGGCTGTTGCCTTTGAGGGGCGTTCTTGAATTGGCAAGACTATAGATATCGGGAAGCGCCAATTGACTTGCTTCAGCATACGAGTAGTTGATATTCTGATCAAAACGGTTGGCACCGGCAGAAACCGAATAATCAAAATCTTCATTTATTTTATCTTTATACGTAAGAAGCACATCATTGTTGAGTTCGCGGTATTTCACATAATCTTCCCTGTAACTTCCCTGCGGGTTTTTATTGGTACTTTTTGCCCTCCGGAACGTGCGGTTGTCCTGATAGAAATCAAGACCGCCACGCAGGGTTAATTTTAACTTTTCAGAAAAATCATAAGTAGCAGAAACATTGCCTAAAACCCTATTTTTATTGAAACTATTGGTGTTTTCGTACAACGTGAGGTAGGGATTGGTCAACCACAGGTAGTTGATGTCATAATGCTGGATACCTTCCTGGCCCGCTTGCCAGTAATCGCGCATGGAGTCTATATTCGCCTGGCGCCCCGTCCAGTTAAAACCGTAGAGTACGTTTTCATAACCGTAACCCAGATTGGGCCGGTTGCTGCTGCGCGTATTAATATAATTCACAAATGTGGAAACGCGTAAGTTGTCGCTCAAATCCTGATCTAGGCTTAAGGCGAGACCGTCGCGTTTAAAATCGGTATTTGGTACAATTCCTTCGTTGCGCAGGCTGGTGTATGAAAGGCGACTGCTACTATTTTCACCCGCTGAAGAAATCGCCACGTTATTCTGATAGGTCACTCCCGTATCAAAGAAATCACGTACGTTATCCGGACGCGAAACCCAAGGTGTCGGCGTAATTTCGGTAAAAGAACCATTGGGCAGCGTGCGTGCGATCACGTCACCGCCACGTACGGGATTACCATTAATATCAGTTGATGGACTATCAAATTGAGCGATCAATTGGCCTTGATCCAGTCTAGGCCCGTAACTGCTGATTCCGCCGTCATTAACTCCGGCGCCTATACCGTTTTGAAAGGCATACTCACCATTTGATCCGCCTCCGTAGACATTTTGATAATCGGGTAGGGTAAGCAGGGTTTCTATGGTTAAGGTGCTGCTTGTGCTTACGCCAAATCCCGGTTGGCGGCGGCCTCTTTTAGTCGTGATCAGCACCACGCCATTTGCAGCACGTGAACCGTATAATGCGGCAGAACCTGCTCCCTTTAATATAGAGATTGATGCAATATCATCTGGACTGAAATCTGCACCGCCGTTGCCATAATCAACTTCCTGTAATGCACCATCGTTGACTAAGTCACTGGTGATCTGGTCATTACTAATGGGAACACCATCTACTACAAAAAGTGGCTGATTGGTTCCACTAAGCGAATTTTCTCCCCGTATTACAATTCGGGAAGAAGAGCCCACGCCAGAAGAGCCATTGGTGATCTGCACACCGGCCACCTGACCAGCGAGGCTGTTAACTAAGTTGGTCATGGGGACTTCGGTTAGCTTTTCTTCGCTCACAATAGAGACCGACGAAGCCAGCGCCTGCCTTTCCCGTTCTATACCCAATGCGGTAACGACTACCGCATCCAGCTCTTCTTCAGACGTGTTTATGGTGAGTTGTTGGGGCAAGTTCCCATTAGGTACATTTACGATAAGCGCTTCAAAACCTACTGATGAAATACGGATACTAAAGTTTGTGGCAGATGTCTCAAGATTAAAACGTCCATCTTCATCGGTTGTGGTAAAATTTTGCGTCCCCATCTCGTTTATAGTGGCAAAGGGTACTGGTGCTCCGGTATTGTCGAGCACCTGTGTGGTATACGTTTGTGTTTGACCAAAAGCAGTTATAAAAAATAACTGCAAACAGGCTAGTAATACTATTTTCATAGAATTTTTAATAAGGTTTACTGTGAAGATTGAAAACGTGCGCATACCGCAATCTATTCCAGTACAGGAAGTAGCGTGACACTCGCAAAATAGGAGGAGGACCTATGCGGCCAATTGAAAAGGGGGTGCGCGTAATGCGCTTGAAGAATAGCATTTTTGTAATGCAGGGCCTATAAGAAATTGCCCAAAAGATGAACTGCCTTCACTCAAAAATTCTTTGGCAAAAACGGCCAATAGCGTATATGGATTTTTTTTGACGTACCCAAAAAGGTCTTCGGTAGCGTCAATATCATCCAGTATATTTAAATAGAAAACCGAAAGATTTTTAGAATATGCTTCAGCAGCCATTTCAGAAAAAAGCGTTTCCTGTTGCCACGGCAAGGCCTTAAAGGTTGCTGCGTTAAACTGCGAGCGGTGCATCCCGATAAGATAGGCTCCACCATCGCTGGAAGGTCCCAATATCATGTTGCCTTGCTCCAGTTTTTTTATAGCGCTCGTAACATGCCCCAAGTTAAGATCTGGACTGTCATTACCTATGGAGATGACGTTGTTATAACCTTGCGCATATAACTGTTTAAAAGCATTGGTGAATCGAGAGGCAA
>DRGP01000168.1 GCA_011050015.1 Leeuwenhoekiella sp.
TCAGATCGAGTGAAATTCTGAAAGAATTTTGTATCGAGATCAGTATTTTTCGGTTGAAAATGGCCTTTTTCGATACGATTTTTTGCAAAAATCACTCAAAATGACCATTTTCAAACCTCTAAAATTTCACATCGAATTCAGATTTTTAAGTCCTACGTCTAAAATCTTATGTCTTCCTTCTAAATTTTAATACACCTGCGACATCTGCACAACCTCTTCATTGGTAATACTTAAATGCTTGGGAAGCTCATTATCTCGTGGTAAAACGGCCAAATAACGGTCAAAATTAGAAGTGTAAACCATCTTAAAGTGGGGTTTTACCTTAAGTTCCAGTCGTTCTATAATTTCATTGATAAATTCTTGGTGATGTATAAGATCTTTGCTTCCCAGGTGAAAAATGCCCGACAGGTTTCGGTTAATGATAAAATGTACCTGTTGGGAGAATTTTTTGTCGGTAGTGGTATTAATGATAAGGTGTGGAAAAACATCCACTTCTTTTCCATCTAAAATACGGTTGCGTATTTCACGTACCCTTGGCGTGTTGAGCCCAAAAACCATGGGCAGCCTTACGATACTGTACTGCTCTTCGGGCAGGCCGCGCAGGAGGAAGTTCTCACAGCTTATCTTAAACTTCCCATACTTACTTTCGGAAAAAGTTTTATCAAACTCGTAAGAAGGATAGTTGGTAAAGGCATCAAATACGTTTGAAGACGAAACATAAATCAATTTGATACCGGTGCGTTTAGCATAATCCACCAGGTCTTCCTGCGCTTCCAGCTGTCCATCAAAATCTCCTCTTAATGTGGAAATAACAAGTGTAGGGCGGACCCTGTTGAGCACTTCATAAATACTGTCCTGGGTGACATCAAAATGAATGAAATGCTGATTGTCTGAATAAATCCGGCCGGTATGGTAGGTGCCATAGGTGTTGTAATACCGGCGCAGCTCTTTGTATAAAGCACCGCCCAGAAAACCGCTGGCTCCTAAGATCAATATTTTATGCGAATTGTTAATAGCAACTTATTTTGTTTAGCCTTTATAAAAAGGCAGTTTCACAACGGTTGCAGGTAGGGCTTTCTTGCGTACCTGAATATAAATTTTACTTCCCGGTGCCGAGAGGGTAGGAGGTACATAGCCCATGCCTATACCTTTGCCCACTGTGGGCGCCTGCGTTCCCGAAGTAACCATACCTATAGTATTTCCGTCTGAATCTACGATATCATAGCCTTTGCGGGGAATACCGCGCTCGTCGAGTTCAAAACCTACGAGTTTTCGGGTAGGGCCGGTTTCCTTTTGCTTTTTGAGTTGGTCGCTGTTTATAAAATCCTTACTGAATTTAGTGATCCAGCCCAGGTTGGCCTCAATGGGCGAAGTGGTCTCGTCTATATCGTTTCCATAAAGACAATAACCCATTTCTAGACGTAGCGTGTCGCGCGCGGCCAGTCCTATGGGTTTGATGCCAAAGTCCGCACCGGCTTCCATGACTTTGTCCCAGAGCTTTTTGGCATCGTCGTTTTTACAATAAATCTCAAAACCGCCACTGCCCGTATATCCCGTAGCGCTGATGATCACGTGGTCTATTCCCGCAAAAGGGGCGACCTCAAAATGATAGAATTTAATTGCAGAAAGATCGGTGCTGGTAAGTGATTGCATGGCTTCCACCGCTTTGGGCCCTTGAATGGCAAGTAGTGAATAGCCGTCTGAAATATTCTTTAGGTTTACATTAAAAGTATTGTGTTTGTTGATCCACTCCCAGTCTTTTTCAATATTGGAAGCGTTGACCACCAGCAGAAATTCCTTTTCGCGGATGCGGTACACAAGGAGATCATCCACGATTCCGCCCTTATCATTGGGTAGGCAGTTGTATTGCGCCTGTCCTACTTTAATTTTTGAGATATCATTGCTGCAAACCAATTGTAACAAATCGAGCGCGCTATCACCTATAGCCAAAAATTCCCCCATATGCGACACGTCAAAAACGCCCAGCGCGTTGCGCACCGTCTCATGTTCCGCGGTAACGCCCTCATACTGAACGGGCATGTTATAGCCTGCAAATGGGACCATTTTTGCGCCAAGGGATTCGTGAGTATCATTAAGTGCGATCTGCTTCATAAGTGCCGTTTTTAAGGAATGCAAAGGTATGCAAATCGGAAAGAAGTAGGAAGAAAGCGGGGTTAAGAGAACAGAATTTTCGGACGGTAAAATTCAATCTATCACTATAAAATGTTTTGCAAAGTGGACTTAGTCTGACAATAGATTACCGTTTTTGATCCAAAATCGGGCGAAAATGGATGTATTTCAGGTGTTTTTTGATTGAAATTGACCGTTTTTAGAAACCTTTTCCAAAGTTTTTACTTTTGAAAAATTGGCTGAAAAATTATATACACGTTTTTCAAACCAAAATATACGGCATTTAGAATATTTGGAAAAACCCCAGAAATCGATTAAAAAGGGCTCAAAATCAGAAGTTTTTAGACTGAAATTGACCGATTTAAGCAGCAAAATAGAGTGTTTTAAATTTCTTTCCAAAGTCCTAAACTTCGGAAAATGACGATTGCTCCGCGTTGTTGGGATGATTTTTTATTTGACGATACACACGCCAATTCAAAATTTACAATCCATAATTAAAAATAAACTATATAGATACATTGCATAACTATGTATTATGTTATAGGTTTGCTTCCATGAACGAGGAATTCATTAGAAAATGGAAATCACAGGTCAAGAAGGGAACGCTTTCCTTTATCGTCCTGAACATTCTAAAGGGCAAGGAGCTTTACGGCTACGAACTCATAGAGGCCGTGAAGAATAAAACTTCAATAGAAATTGCCGAAGGAACACTTTATCCGTTATTGAACCGCTTGAAAAAAGAAAATCTGGTAACCTCAAAATGGGTGGAGCAGGAGTCTGGCATCCCGCGGAAATATTATGTGCTTACCCAAGAGGGAATAAATACCATTGATCAAATGAAAAAATACTGGGAAACCTTAGAACAATCCATAAAACGCATTTCATCATGAAAGCAATTGACTTTGAACAGAAGACCGCCCAAAAAATATATGATTCTTACATAAAGCGACTTGAAAAGACCGCAAAGCCGCTGTTAAGAGAAGACCGGGAAGATGTACTTATGGAATTCAACAGCCACATTTATGAAGGGATGAAACGCAATCCAGATGAAAATGAAGCCGACCGACTTCTGGATATCCTTGAAAAACTGGGTGAGCCAGAAGAAGTTTTGAAACCTCTAATTGCCGAGAAGAAGCTTGAGCAGGCTACCAATACCTTCAATCCCATCCATGTTTTTAAGGCGCTGGCACTCAACGTAGGCAATGGTGTTTTTTACATTTTAATGACGCTATTGTACCTATCCTTATCTCTATTTGTGTTCTTGATTTATGCCAAAATAACAAATCCTACTGAAGTGGGTCTGTTTTTTAAAGAAGGCAATTTTATGGCGCTTGGCAGTATAAACCCTGACAATCTGCAAGAACGTAACATTGTTGAAGTTCTGGGAAACTGGTTTATTCCTGCCATGATGGTTTCAGGCGTTGTTTTTTATGCTGCGATTACGCTCCTGCTTCGGCTCAAGAGAAAGGCCAAATAAAAATTTTACCCGTATACATAGCAATACTATGTATTTAAAATTTATAGTTTAATTTAAATCTTATATAATGAATTCATTTGCTCACTACTTAATTCAAGGCCTTTTAATAATTCTATTAGGTTATACTGCTCAAGCACAAAAACATGAGCTCCAGAGCGTCATCAAGAAGTATAAGCCTTATTATAATGCGGAAAATACCAAAATGGGTGTTTTGATAAAGAAAAATGGCAATTTTGAGTCAGCTTCAGTAGGTTTTGAGAATGATGCTACGAAGAAAATTTTCTGTATAGGGAGTGCGACCAAAACGTTTACCGCAGTATTGATCCTGCAAGAAATGGAGCGCGGAACGCTGAAACTAAATGATTCCATAGGTAAATTTCTCAACCCGATCAAGAACATTCCAAGTAACCTAACGGTGGAACAATTGCTGAGACATGAAAGCGGCATCGGACAAACTGTTGGTGGCCCAAATGTAGATGGTTATAGTGCCAACAATGATGTGCTACTGCGCCAAAGTGTTTATGAAAATATAGAACCACAGGATACTGCAAAAATCGGGGTTCACAGATACACGAATACCAATTATATCCTTCTGGGGGAAATTCTGGAAAAAATAAACGATGCGCCGTATGACCAACTTTTAAAAGATCGCATTTTTAAAATCTGCGGGATGGAAAATACCTATCCTTATGTCTCAAAGAACATCCCCCACCTTATGCATCCCTTTACGATGGAAGGCAAGGATATCTATAACAAGATCAATTATAAGTATTTTAAAGACCGGGTTTTTGCGGCGGGAAGTATAGCCTCAACCTTGAGGGATATGGCACAGTTTTATCA
>DRGP01000169.1 GCA_011050015.1 Leeuwenhoekiella sp.
CCTATAGATTTTCCCTTTCTTAATTTCAGGGTACAGCCTACCGCAATTCCGGCAGTAACGGGTCAAAAGTTCCAGTTTATGTTCAGGGATTTTGATACTGCGGTAAGTGAATATAGAAACCTCAACGTTGAACAAACCCCTAGCGGATCGAGTATTTTAACGCTCACCATGACAGGGACAAACAAGCAGCGCATTGTAGATTATCTTAACACTTCGGTAAGTGTGCTGAGCAAAGATCAACTGGAGCGAAAAAACCTCTTTGCGACCAAGACCATAAAATTTATAGACAGCAGCCTGGCAGATAAAACTTCTGAATTAAAGAATGTTCAGCAAGAATTAAACCGGTTTAGGGCAAACAATACCAGCGTGGGTATTTCTGGCAGTGAGGAGAGTATGATCACCAAAGTGAGTGAGCTAGATGCAAGCCAGCAACAAGTAGAACAGCAGCTGCAATATTACCGTAACCTGGAAAACTACCTGAGTACGCGCACTGATTACTCTTCAAACATCCCCGCGCCCTCCCTTACTGGAATAGGTGAAGGAAGCATCTCTCAACAGGTATCAAATATTATCGCCCTTTCGGAACAGCGTAAACGCTTATCATACTCGGCAAAACCGGGAAATCCCGTGTTTAACGATCTCGATAGGCGCATCAACTCCATAAAAAGTATTCTTTTAGAAAATATATCGTCTTCTGAACAAATTCTCAACAGTCAATTGGAGGCGCTTAGAAGCGATATCACTACTGTAGAATCGCAAATGCGCAAACTGCCGGCAGAACAACAACAATTGCTGGGCATACAGCGAAAATATAATTTAAGCGAAAACACATATGGGGTTTTTCTCGCCAAACGTAGTGAGGCCGGCATCATAAAATCGGCCAATGTTTCAGACATACAGGTAATAGACCCTGCCAAAGATATAGGCGGTGGCGCGGTGGGCCCAGACACCCAGACCAATTATGTAATGGCTGCCATTGCCGGCAGTGCCGTACCCATGATCATTGTATTCCTGCTTGTTTTTTTTGACAACAAGATCAACAATCCAGAAGAATTGAAGCAATTATCAGATATTCCCGTGCTGGGAGCCATCGGTAAAAGTGCGACAAAGACAAACCTTGTACTCACAGAGCAGCCACGATCTGCGGTGGCAGAAGCTTTTAGGGCAGTACGCTCAAGCCTGCAGTTTATCTATAAACGTTTAAATATAGAAGGTGCAAAAACCGTTATGGTGACCTCTTCTGTGGGAGGTGAAGGCAAAACCTTCTGCAGCATAAATCTGGCTACGGTATTTGCCCTTAGTGAACGCAAAACGGTGCTTGTGGGCCTTGACCTTCGGAAACCAAAAATATATGATGATTTTAACCTGAATAATAATGTAGGGGTGGTTAATTATCTCATCGGTGAAAAGAGCCTTGAGGAAATTGTTCAGCCTTCGCAGATACCACATCTGGACATTGTTCTCGCGGGACCGGTGCCGCCCAATCCTTCAGAATTATTAATTGGCGACCAGATGGATGCATTTATGGCAGACCTCAAGAAAAAATATGATTATATTATTCTGGATACGCCTCCCATAGGTCTCGTGGCAGATGCCCTCGAGCTACAATCGTATGTAGATGCAACGCTGTATGTGATCAGGCAAGATTATACTAAAAAAGGGATGCTGGCCAACATTAATGAAAAATACAAGAGAGGGGAGGTAAAAAACATCAGTTTTGTACTCAATTATTTTAGGACCAAAGGAAGGCTGGGCTACGGGTATGGCTACGGATACGGGTATGGCCGCTACGCGGAAGGCTATCACCAGGATGAAAATGCATCAGCATTTTCAAGAATAATCAAGCGAATGCGGAAAAAATTCAAAGGAGATAAGAAAAACAACGACGGTGGAAAAGGTTGACGATGAAGGCTGGTTGTATGAGATCAATGCCCATCAACCACTTATGGCCATTGACTTTAAAGAAATATGGCGTTACCGCGATCTGCTGCTTCTTTTTGTACGCCGGGATATTGTAGCTACCTATAAACAAACCATTCTGGGGCCGCTCTGGTATTTGATTCAACCGCTGTTTACCTCAGTCGTTTTTACGCTGGTCTTTAATAATATCGCAACCATATCTACGGGTACAGCTCCTCCATTTTTATTTAATCTAGCCGGTGTTACGCTCTGGAATTATTTTACCCATTGCCTTACCACCTCGTCCAATACTTTTGCATCTAATGCAGGACTTTTTGCAAAGGTTTATTTTCCACGGTTGATCGCTCCCCTTTCCCAATCTATTTCCGGATTGCTAAAGATGGCAATGCAATTGTTCATATTTATCGTGTTTTACATTTACTTTGTACTCAACGGGAGTACTATTGCGCCCAATGCTACCGTTTGGCTCTTCCCTTTATTACTTGCTACCATGGCCGTGTTTGGCCTTGGTATGGGCATGCTCATCTCATCACTTACCACAAAATACCGGGATTTTAGGATACTTATCAGCTTTGCCACTTCATTGCTCATGTATGTATCTGCAGTAATGTATCCTATTTCAGAAGTACAAAAAAGTCCCACGTTGGGCAATTATGCATGGGTTGTAGAATATAACCCCATCGCAATTCTTATAGAAGCCTTTCGGTATATGACCCTGGGTGAAGGTCTTTTTCAGTGGCATCTCCTCCTATATTGCTTCGTTTTGAGTATTGTACTTTTCGCGGTGGGCCTTATCGTTTTTAACCGAACCGGTAGAACCTTTATAGACACAATTTAACTTCGGCGGAAGGCTAAAAACTGACTAAAGTCAGCTAAAAACGGTCATTTTAGGCAAATATTAGCCCTATTTAAGAGGTTATTGATGGGGAAGAATCGCCGCTTTCAGGTCATTTTTGGTCATCAGCCCACTTTTTCTCCAAAGTTGTTGGCCATTTTTAAAAAGCATAAGGGTAGGCACGCCACGCACTTTAAATTTTGCGGCCAGCGGTTTGTTTTTGTCCACATCTACTTTTACGATTTTGACGTTTTCACCCAGCTCTTTTTTTACATCTTCAAGAATGGGTGCCAACGTTTGGCAAGGACCACACCAGCTCGCATGAAAATCTATGAGAACTGGAGTTTCTGAATCGGTAAGGGTGCCAAAAGATGTTTTCATATGGCAAATTTACCACAATCTTATTTCGCTTTAAAATGCATTAACACGACCTTAAGGGAAAAGTGAGCTTCTGGGTTAAGAGCCGTTAATAACTGACTCAAGGGGATTTTTAATCTTTAAATTACAAGTGATAAATTTTAGATTAAAACAACATTTATAATATGGATAAAGTACTTATAGTAGGTGCAAACGGCACCACAGGAAAATTAATAGTAGATAAAGTAAAAGCGACAACAGCTTATGAGCCAATAGCCATGGTACGCAAAGAAGAACAGCAAGCCCAGTTTAAGGATAAAGGCATAAAAACCGTGCTTGCCGACCTTGAAAAAGAAGTTACCGAAGCCGTTAACGGTATGAATAAAGTGATTTTTGCAGCCGGTTCTGGCGGTAAAACATCTGATGAAAAAACCATCTTGGTGGATCAAGAAGGGGCTAAAAAAATTGTGGACGCGGCAAAAAAAGCAGGAGTGAAAAAACTGGTGATGCTGAGCAGCATCAAAGCGGATGAGCCTGAAAGCAATCCGGATCTTTCCAACTACTTAAAGGCGAAGGAAGAAGCAGATCAATACCTACGCGCCAGCGGGCTCCATTATACCATCGTACGCCCCGGGACGTTGACCAATGATAAAGCAACCGGAAAAATAAAAATGGCCGAAAAACTGGACGGAAAGGGTAAAATTACCCGTGAGGATGTTGCCACCGTACTTACACGTGTATTAGATGATGATAAGGCCGCAAATAAAACTTTTGAGATGATTAATGGAGAGACTAAAATTGAAGAGGCTATCAACTAAAGGTAAGCAAAGCAATTTTTTTCAATCCAAATGTGACTGCGCATTTTAAAAGCCTTGGGGAAGCGTATTATTGTTGCGCTACTTCAAGGTTTTTATAGTTTTTCACCTTGGTCTTGCGCAGATCGCTCAGGTTGATACTGTATAAATTGCTTGAAGGAAATTCCCTAAATGCAGTGGACTGCATACCGCCCAATAGATAGAGGGTATTATCACGGTAGAGTAATTCTGCACCTTCTAAGTAGAGGCCTATATGATACAGTTTCATCATTTTATTAATAGTATTGTATGTGCATAGATTGCCTTTATAATACATATAGATGGTTGTCGCATCGCTGGTGATTGCGGGATCGCCCACTGCGGTAAACAAGTCTCCTTCGGTACTCCATTCTCCAGTTATAAGATCAAAACGTTCTATGCCCGACAGGGGTTCATTTTTAAATCCGCCCAGTAGATAGATACGATCATTCACCAGAACTGCCTGCGTTTCTTTCGCTTTGGGCATATCGGCCAATTCGTACCAAAAACCGCTTTCCAGATCAAATAAATGGCTTGCGCTACTATATTTTTTAGTTCCCTGTTCATCTTCACTGGTAGAGCCACCCATCACCACGAGCGTATTTTTATAGGCCACCGAGGCAAAATTGACCGCCTGATGCGGATTTGACTTATCTACAGTGCGCCTGGCTTTAGTAATATCGTAGCGCTCAATTTCACTATCAAGATATTCCATTTGTTTACGCTTACCAAACCGTTTCCCACCCATAATAAAAAGGGTGCCGTTTAGGTAATTTATATTGTGGTATGCACGTTTATTGAACGTTATATCAGGTTGCACCCACGTATCTGTGGCAATATCATAAACCTGTAAATGCTCATCGTAATCTTCCCAGGAAGTGTCCTTGCGCAGTTCATCAATAAGATCGGATTTTTTCATTATTTCCTTATTTCCAACCTTCATCCATGCTTTTTTTATAATATCCTCGGTCGCGCTGATGTCTCCGCCTACGGCGTAAATCTTATCGTTGACAATCACCGCACCAAAATTGGAAATCGCTTTTTTAAGGGAAGCCAATTTTGAAAAAGGCACCTGTTCAAAAAAGGCAGAACGTGAACGAATAGCGACCTCATTTAGATTTTCTACCCCACTCTCGAGCAAAGTGACAAATTTGGCTTTTTGCAAATCTGTAAAAGCGATTGTTCTGGTGGTATAACCTATGGAAGAAAATTGCAAGCTATCTGCAACGGTAGGCTTATCTGTTTTAGGAAAAATATAAAGGCCCTGTGCATCTGAAACCGTCCCCTGGTCGCTCCCCATGACCTGAATCGTTACATTTTCCAGCGGTGTTTTATCTTCATAATCAAGAACACGCCCTGTAATTTGCTGCGCGCTACAAACCCCAGTGGATAGAATCAAAATAAGTACCGCTCTTTTCATACATTGTTTTTCTTCGAAAATCACTTAAAATTAGCCATTTTCAACCAATTTTTGCTGATTATCCAAAAAAACGAAGCATGTTTAGGCATTCAACCTTTTAGGACAACTTCTTATACATCACATGATGAGTACCCACAGTGGATATTTCAAAAGGCGCTCCCTTTATATTAAAACCCTGCCCATTGTAAAATTTGAGCGCGATCTCACGTGCATTGAACCAGAGAATATCACATTCTTTTTGCTGGAGGAGATTTTCGCCATGAGTGACTAATTTTTTACCATATCCCATACCGCGAAATTCTGGCAATACTGCCATACCACGCAATCGGTACTGTTTCCCGTGGAAATAATCATTAGTATCTACCATAAAACTTGCAATACCTACTAATTTACCTTCAGTAAATGCCCCAAGATGCAAAGTCTGCACATCATCATCCCCATTAAAAATACACTCTTGCATAGGACGGCCCGGACGCAATACACTCTGGCGTATGCTATGTGTCTCTTCAGCGGTTATTTTTTCAATCATAAACATTATTTATCCTATTTAAATAGCTAATTGCAGAGTGAAGCTAAACTAGTTTCTAAAAAGTTATTGCATCAATGAAAGTAAAGTTTTTTTGTTTGAGGGGAAAGAGCATTATCCAAAAAATGTAAAGATGGAAACATGTTCATGCTATGGATTGAACTTCATTTACCCGCAACTTAAAACTTTTTAAGTTCAGAATTTGAGCCTCAAACAGATATACACTTATAGTTCAGCTAGTTTGTAGAATTTTATTAAAGAATAAATATGCTTTTTAACGAATTGAGAAAATGGATCACAAAAAAGTAATCCCCAGCAATAATTCGTTATTCTCCTTAAAAAAGTTCAATTAAAGACAAGGAAAACGTCTCTATTTTTACATATTTCGAGTTATTATAAAATTAACAAATAAAGAAGAATTTTCCTATTAATTAAATACAATGACAAAACTTTAACTCATCAATCGTGCTTTTGATATACATTTTAGAAAAAAAATAAGATAACTTTAGCAATCCAATAACCCAATTAAATCCTTTTTTATGAAACAGAAGTACTTCGATTCAGAAGGCTTTACAACCCAACCCCATGGTACATTGGGGTTCAAGCCTATTATCACAGCAATTTTGAGTATGGCATTCCTTTTAATGGGAATGCAACATCTACACGCTCAAAAAACCAAAAAATTTCCAGGCGAAATTATCATCTGCCCTGCGGGTCCAGATGATATGTTTACTCAGGTGAATATCCCTAAGGTACCATCTGGAGATTTTCAACGTACACTTGAAAATGCTGCAACGGCAGAATTTGACATTACCTTTGGCCCCGGTGCGCAGGCTAATCCAGGATCTATGACTGCCTTTCAATACGCATTGGATATCTGGGCCACCCAGATTGTATCTCCTGTACCCATCAAGGTGTACGCAGAATTTGCTGACCTGGGAGACGGCGTACTCGCGTCTTCAGGTCCTTCTTACAATGTGACCAACTTTCCCGGTGCGCCTGAGCAGGATGTACTTTATCCCGCTGCTTTAGCCAACTCCATTGCGGGAGAGATTTTATTTCCTGACGAAAATTATGACTTTGTTGTAAATCTGGGCAATGGTATCCCTTGGTACTATGGCACTGATGGCAACACCCCTGCCGGGCTTTATGATTTTGTAACTGTAGCCCTTCACGAAGCTGGCCACGGACTTGGTTTTACAACGGTACGCAGCTACAATGCAGGTACCGCTTCCCTACGTTCCGGAGGCAATCCCTCTGTTTACGGCCTCTTTATGGAGCTGGGTGATGGCACGCCCCTCCTTGATCTTCCCGATCCCTCTACAGAATTAGGTGATGCTTTTACTGGTGGAGACCTGTATATGGGAGGTACATTTGCCGTTGCCGCTCTCGCCGGAGAGCGACCCGAACTTTATGCCCCATCAACGTGGCAGGGAGGCTCTAGTCTTGCACACTGGGACGAGGCGGCTTTTCCCGCTGGTGATCCCAATTCGTTAATGAGCCCTCAAGTAGGTTCGGCCGAGTCCAACTTTGATATTGGCGATATTACCAGAGGCCTGTTTAAAGATATGGGCTGGGTGATCAATGATGCAGATGCACCACCACTGGTTGTCACTCCCAAGTCTTTTACCGAAGAACTCTTTGTTGGGGTCACTTTGAGTCGCACCATTGAGATATCAAATATTTCAGACAATGCCATTGCTGTTACGGTAAGCGCTAACGCAGATGCTTCGACGATCGCTTCCTTTGACCCTGAAAGCTTCACCATCGCTTCCGCAGGAACGAATAGCTTTGATGTAAACCTGGATGCTTCCGGGCTGGTAAAAGGTATTTACAATGACACTATTTTCGTGGATGGCGCTTCCATTGAGGCACAGATTGCCATTCCCGTGACGGTACGGGTACTGGACGGTACGGAAACACCACAGATTTCGGTGAGTCCAGAAGCCTTTGATGATACCATTGAACAACTTCAGGTGGTAACACGCGAACTTACAATAGCAAACAATGGAGATGATGATCTCACCTATAATATTGAGGTCATGAACGACTCTATGGCTGAATTTGATACTCGAGTTGCCACTTCTCGGGAGGCCATTGCAGCATCTGGTTTTAAAACCACCAAGTATAATACAAGCGCAGCAAGTACCGCAAAAGGGAAATTACTTAGCAATAATGACAGTTTTGAAAAAATAGTAACCAGCCTGTATGCCACAGACTTTGAAGAGTTCACGCCCGGTGATATTCTTGGTCAATTGGGATGGTCTGGCAATTACCCCGGTAACTGGGTAGTTTCTAATGAAAACCCTGCTGACGGCGACCAGCACTTCAGAGGTGTCTCCGATGGACTGGGAGGCACCCGAGCTGGAAGTGTTCTTGCCATTTCCCCTACCATTACGCCAGGCGATGAGCCATTTATGGTCGCTTCTGCCACCGTAAATATTCAGGGGGAAGGAGTAACCTGGGAAGTTATACCCCAATCACCTTCCGCAAACTCTGTAAACACCCGTTTGCGTTTTAATCCAGACGGCAGCATCGATGTGCTTACTACAAACGATTATGTCACCATTGACGCTACTACGCCCGAAGGTTATTTTGATCTACGCATTGTTGTGGATAAGGATGATTCTACATTTTCCATCTACTTTGATAATGAACTGGTCTTTTCTGGCCAGGGTTTTGCACCGGAAATCGAGCAGGTTGTTATCCTTTCTAATATGGAAGTGACCGGTTCTACTTTTGATATGGACAACTTTGAAATCACTGACGGTGATCCGGCTGCGTTTTTTCTTTCCGTAAGCCCTAGTGCCGGTACGGTTCCTTTCGGTACCACCAGCCTGGTCAACGTAAAATTTGATGGAAGAACACTAGATCCCGGTAGCTATGAAGCTTCTATCGTGGTGAACAGTAACGATCTTGATAATCCTCAGATTGAGGTGCCCGTGGCCTTAACAGTGCTGCAACCACCTACCATAGAAGTAGCTCCAGATTCGTTGAGTGCCTCAGTAAATGTAATAACCGATGATCCAGCCACAGCACAAGGCAGTTTTACGATATCCAACAGCGGTGAAAGCCCATTGGAATTTACCGCTTCCCCAGGTTCTACAAACTTTACCCCCCCCGAAGAGGAAAGTGCGATTAAAGTAGAAGACCTGGACATGGCCAACTATGGCATGGGAAACACCAAAAAGGTTTCCATGAAAGTCGCAAGCGATTACAAGGATCTAAAAATTCACAAAAATGTGCAGCAGGATGCAGCCACCTTTACAGATTCCATTTTTTATGACTCGGGAATCGACTTTCCTGATAATTTCATCGGTTTTGAAACAATAGCCACAACTACTGCTATGAAATTTGATGTAGAAAATGATTTCACGCTTTCTGCCGTAAGAAACGCTTATGCTACTGATGCATTGGTTGATCCAGTCATTATTTTAGAAGTATATCTTGGTGGCGATGCCAGTCCGAATGGCGGAGAACTCCTATTGACCCAAACTACTGGACAAGCTAGTACTGATGGTATTGTGGTTGCTGATCTTCTCGAAGAACCTCAATCCTTTTCTGCCGGTGAATCTTTTTGGATCGTTTATAAATACCCCGAAGGTATTGCATTCCCGCAAGGAGTTGATGATGAAGCTGCTGTACGACCTAACACCTATTTTGCAAGTAGCGACGGTGGGGAAACTTATATTTCTGCTGATTTTACATATTTCATTCGTGCGCTTAGCGGAGGGTCAGATAGCTATATCGCATTAGAACCTTCTTCGGGAACCGTAGCACCGGGAGAATCCCTTGAGGTCAATGTAACTTTTGACGGTTCAACCTTAGCAAATGGAATTTACGACACAGATATCGTGCTTTCCAGCAATGATCCTGTAACACCAGAGGCTCGTGTGGCCACCACTTTTGAAGTTTCTGGCCAGGTTTCAGAAATCGCCATTTCTGATGCGTTTTTACTCTTTAACAATGTGTTTTTGGGAGCTGAGGCCGAGCGTACATTTACCCTTACAAACAGCGGTCTTGATGTACTTAATATAAGCAGCATTACTTCAGATAATCCAGATTTTAGCGTTGAACCGGCCGAAGCTTCCATAGCAGCGGGGTCAAGCCTCGATGTTTTGGTAACCTTTGCCCCTTCCACTACCGGGAGTATCAATGGAATTATTACCGTAAACAGCGATGCTCCCGAGAATAACGAACTTCAAGTGGTTGTAAACGGCGTGGGCGTAGACCCTCCGATTGCCATTCTTGATCCTACCGAGGTTTCTGAAAACACGGATGCGGGTACAACTATAGATAGTCAGATTACCTTGAAAAATGAGGGGAATTCGCCACTTATCTTCTCCTTTCCAGATCTTGCTGTGGCCAATGCACTTGCAGATCCAAATGTCCAGCTTAACAATACGGAAGTCATTGATTTCGGCGAAGCCAAAAGCAAACTGGACAAAGGCGCTGTAGATGCTCGCGAAGGTACACAGGTTGAATATAGTGTGGGAACAGACAATGGATTTGGGTATACCTGGATAGATAGTGATGAAGAAGGAGGCCCTGTATATGCCTTTAATGACATTTCAGGAACTGGAACTGATGTAACCGAAACTTTGGGCGGTGATGGTGCTGCCGAAGTTTCTATTACATTTCCTTTTGAATTCTATGGAGAAACCTATGACAATGCCTTTATAAATGCCAATGGTTTTGTGGCCTTTGAAGCACCCGGGGGAACTACATACACCAACCAGCAGATCCCCACAGACGGTGCCGTAAACAATATGATTGCCGGTCTATGGGATGATTTGGAGCCTCAAGAGTTTGATGGCTCGGTGCATTACCAAGCGTTTGAAGATCGTTTTATCGTGCAATGGACCAATGCCTCTAAATTCAGCGGTACAGCCGATGCCACGGTGACGTTTCAAATCGTATTGAACAGCGACGGAAATATTGATGTGTATTATGAAGATGTAGCGAGTGCTCCTTTTCTTAATTCGGCTACCGTGGGAATAGAAAACGCTGACGGCACAGACGGTGCGCAAGTGGCATTTAATACAGCGTATATAAAAAACGGTCTAGCCCTGCATTTCGTCAAGCCAGATGTACCCCTTACTTCTTTTATAAGTGATGTAATGCCTATTTCTGGAGTGGTTCCTGCTGGTGGGTCACGCCCACTTACGGTTACCCTTGATGCGACCGATCTTAATGATGGGACTTATTTTGATGAACTCGTTGTTTCTAGCAATGATCCCGTCAATACGCCCACAACTTTATTTGAGCTTACCGTAATTGGTTTCCCTCAGATCACGGTTACACCTGACACTTTAGACTTTGGTGGGGTATTTGTAGATCAAAGCGCTTCGGCAGATTTCCTAATTCAAAATACCGGTACAAAAACGCTTGAAATAAGCGAATTATCGAATGGAAACCCCGATTTTGTATTGGATACCGTTGCTCCCCTCAGTTTGAGCCCAGACGAATCACTAGTTGTAGGCGTAACTTTTACACCAAGCAGTATTGGGGCTATTAACGATGAAGTTACCCTTGTGAGCAATGATGCTTTTGAGATGGCTACGGCCATAGTCACCCTGAGTGGTGTGGGTATAGATCCACCGATTATTGGGGTTACACCAGATGCACTTGCACTTACGGTAAACAAGGGAGATTCTATTACAGAATCCATCAATATAACCAACACCGGTGGCTCGGTACTCGATTATTCGGTTACTCCGCCTTATTTTGGTTCTACAGATCAGGCTAATGCAACACCACAGATTTATCCACAGTTGGAGTTTGCTAAAATAAGAAGCAAAGAAGCCGGTGATACCCGTAAAGGCCCTGCATTTATGAACGCCAGTGGCGGCCCTGGGACTTTTGGTTATACCTGGGTTGACAATAACAGTGGCGGCCCTGCTTATGACTTTATTGACATCAGTACTTCTGGCACGTTGATAGATGTAGGTGGTGACGGTAACGCGGCTGTGGAATTGCCTTTTGAGTTTAATTTCTTTGGGAACGATCAGGATAGTGTGACCATAGCAGCCAACGGTTTCTTAACCTTTGCACCAGTGGTAGGTTCTAACTTCACCAATGCGCAAATACCAAGCGTTACAGAACCCAATTATTTTATCGCTCCGCTCTGGTCTGATCTGGAACCTCAAAATGGCACCGGTGTATTCTATGAGGCTACAGATGAATACTTTATTGTACAGTATGAAGCAGTGCCTGGTTTTGGTATCCCATTATTTGGTATCCCAGCTCCAGATCCTGTAACTTTTCAGGTTATTTTATATCCTGATGGATCTATAAAAATGCAATATAAGAATGTAGATTCAAGTCTTGCAACCTCGAGTACCGTAGGATTGGAAGGTCCTGAGGGCACAACTGGATTACAGGTGCTGTTCAATACTGCATATCTTACCGATAATCTTGCGATCACCTTTACGCCACCTTTATTGGGTAGCCTAGAACCTGGTGAAACGGTAGCTATCCCAATCACTTTCTCTGCAGAAGATCTTGAAGGTGGTCAGACCTATGAGGGAAATATTACCGTAGGCAGTAACGATCCTGTTACGCCCACGGTAACAATACCTGTAAGTCTTGAGGTACTGGATGTGCCGGAGGTAACTAGTTTTACGCTCTTTAATGCAGATCTCAATGAAGAGATAGGCCCCTTACAAGAAGGTGATGTGATCAATCTGGATAATTACCCAGAGAATGCCTTCAGTGTTGTGGCAAATACCGGTGTGCTGGATGTTTCCAGTGTAGTGTTCGGTTTTAATGACAACCCGAGGTTTAAGGTGGAAAATAATTCACAATATACCATTAATGGTAATCTGGGAGCGATTTATATGCCGGTTGCATTTCCGTTAGGCGAAAACACGATCACTGCCACACCTTATTCCGGTAAGAACGGAACCGGGCAAGCCGGAAATTCATTTACCGTAACTTTTGAAGTTACCCGAGCACCAACCCTATGTTTTGGGGAGTCTGTGGCAAGTTATTTGCCGGGCAACAAGAAAGACGGAAGTGCATTGCCACCCAGCCGTTCTAATCCTGAACGTGCACTGGGAATGCCTGCGGAAAATGATAATTACAACTATGTCTCCTTAGGCTTTGGTGGTAGTATCGTGATCGAGCTGGGCTGTGAAGTAATGGATTATGAAGGGACTGACCTGCTTATTGTAGAGACCGGCTTTAACGATCTGGGCCAACCTTGTGAAACCTATCCTGAAAAAGCGATGATCGAAGCTTCGCTGGATGGTGAAACCTGGTCAGTGATTGCTACAGAAATTTGTCGTGACGGTGAGGTTGACCTTGCTGCAGGTGGTTTATCGAGCGCTCGTTTCATCCGTGTGACCGATATGAGCAACCCCGCAGATTTTACAGACGGTGCTGCAGACGGTTACGATCTTGATGGTATCCTGGTTATCAATACCCTTTCTGATGAGGATGTTGAGATTCTTCTAAGTATAGAAGATCAAATGAACCGTGTGGCCAATGCAGAACTTGATATCAAAATGTATCCCAACCCCGTAAGTGGTTATCTAAACCTTGCCGTTCAGGGCAATGGCGGTACATTTGAAGGGCAGCTGTATAATCTTAACGGTTCTGCTGTTATCAGCAGATCCCTTGATCTACGAACCGGTGTAAACCAGGGCGTAATGGATATGACAGGAATGGCACAGGGTGTCTATTTCCTACAGTTAACCAATGAAAAAGGCGCTATCGCTACTAAAATTCAGGTGGTGAAGAAGTAAAGCTTCGGTTATCTAATTAGCCAAAAATGAGAAAGCAGCACGTGAGAACGTGCTGCTTTTTTTATTGTTGATTTTTGACTGAAAACAGCCAATTTAAGCTTAAAATGGAGGTTTTTGGTTGTAAATTCGGTAGTACTTTTTTTCCGGAAACTCTCCCCGGCAACAGGCCTGTTTATTTCAAAGTCGCAAATTATGACAGCTGTCATTGCAAAACGTAACGTCATCCCGACAGCGCGAGGTACGAGCAACGAGGGATCGCACAAGAAGCTCGCTCCATATATTTGTAAGCAATATAAACTATATCAATGAGATTTTTTTCAGATGAAATTTCACCGATTTTCAATAATTCTGAGTGGATTTGTTGGTCAAAATAGCCAATTTTAGATGTCTGAGACCGAGTTTTTAAGCAGGATGTAAACTTTCGTCACCGCTGGATTCCGCTAGAGAAGCGGCACTGGAAAACAGTTCTGTCGAGATGTCAGCTTCATCTTTGAGCAAATCGCTACCCTTCCGACAGCTCTTTCTGGCTAAAAATGAAAAAGCAGCACGTAAAACGTACTGCTTTTTTTATTGCCCATTTTTAATTGTAAACAATCGATTATAAACTAAAAATAGATGATTTTTTAAAACTAGTCGCAATTGCTATTGCACGGAGTTGCATTTTCAATGTCTGCCGGGGTAAAGGTGTACGTATGCAAAAATATATCATCCATCTGCTCCCTTACCCATCTTGGGCTACCACCAAAAACAATATTACCTTGAACACCACAAGCTCTATCTTCTAGACCTATTGAAGTATTACATTGATAAATTATCAACTTATCAAAATTTCGGAAGATTATCCTTACTGAATCACCCTCCAATAAATCTACAACTGTAGGGGTCTCTTCCCTTGCATTAGCAATAAAATCTTGTGAAATCAACTCATTCCTAGCTATAGCAAGAGTCTTTATCTTGTCCCGCGTCTTAGTATCAAAAATACTGATCTCTATTTCATCCTCACTTTCATTGAATATCTGGAAGCGGTATACCTTGTCATCCAATTTTCCATCGCAAGAAAATGCAAATGCAAAAAGTAAAATGAGTATCAATTTTAATGTTTTCATAATCTTACCAATTCGCCCTTAATTCATCTAAATATATTTCAGTAGGATTATTGTAAACGCGTTTCAAATCATCTTTAAATCCACTAAAAGTAGCGTTATTCATTACCATGTTTTCAACTTCTCTGATGCTGTAATTCTTAACCCTATCCTTTGGAAAAGGCGCCCCATTTTTAACTCTTTGATCAAAATCATCTAAAATATCGATCATAAAAGTAGTATAAACTGGACTTCCTGATGCCGTTCTCTTTTGAAAATCTTCTTTATAAACAAAGTTTGGATTTTTTGTCTTATAATAAAGAGTGGTTAAATACCATTCTACAGTCAAAGCATAAGTTTCTCTCATCCTTTTTTCTGATACAGGAAAGATCAAAACTCCATTTGCCGCATGAGTTGAATGAGCTATCTCATGGATGGTAGTACCGATTATTTCGAATGCTGGCAGACCATAATTTTTTATAGTAATCGTAGGCCATATACCATTAGTTAAATATGGCGCATAAAATTCGTTTACTCCACTACAACAATCATTAACTGCGGCAATTTTAGTTTGCCGATTGGTAAAATTATTGGGAGGCCTCCTTATGCCACCAAAATTTTCATAGTAATAAAACTGAGCACCTCTATGGATATTTGCAAAATATTCCGTTTCACCACCCTTAATGCTAAAGTCCCAACGGGAATTACGCTTAGGTCCACGGTATTCCGCTTGAAAAAGTCGGCCATCCCTTATACTATATTGATAACGCTCCCATTGAATAATATAACGTTTTTGACCTCGACATTTTCCAAAGCTAAAAGAACCAGAACTATTAGTAATAGCATTTCCCACTGTAAAAGTATCGCGTAAAAGAACCTGAGCACCAACTAAAGGGATGTAACTTCCGGATGCTATTTTACTATCCCATATTTTCAAAGTACCCTCTGGTCGCCATTTTTTTCCCAATCCGATACCTAGAAACTTATCGCCTGCTCCAGGATCATACGGCGTCATACCAAGGCCATCTAAACCAATATTATTAGTCTGTAATAAAGCTTGTTCAAGTAGAACATTCACAAAATCATGTTGCTTTCCACTTATTGTAAGATAACCTTCGGAACCATCATTTATCAGTTTGGCATCTTCCTGAGGCAGATACATTTTCTCTAAAATTTCATAAGGAACTCCTTTAGGTAAAATGTTGTTATTGGTAACAGTTGTATAATACGTTGGGATTTCTCCTTCTTTCAAAGGCGGTCTATTGTCTAAATATTCCTCACCGTACTCATAACCCAATGGATAATCAATAAGCACCAAGGTAGAATCATTTTTGAGAATCCCTTCTTGCTCAGCGGTCTGAGGCGTAAACTGCATATATAACACGTTAGCAGAAATATTCAAATTTGCAACCATTGAAGAAGTTGTCGCAGACGATGAAGTCATTGCACCTGTACCCATTTTCAATTTTATTGCATTCAGGGCTTTCTGCATATTACTAATGGTGTAGGGGTTTTCTACCTTTACCCGCTGATTTGCTCCTACCGTTACAGTACTTAAATCTGCAGTGGTATAACTTGCCTCCTCAAACTCCAATTCCTCTTTTTCGCAAGAAGAAAAAACTAAAAAAAATGACATAAGAATCATAGAAATTCCATTTCTATAGACGTTAGACAATTTCAAACGAAGGGCATGCTTTTCTTTCATTTTCTTAAATTATAAGGTTTAAATTATTATTAAATTTCACAGCTAATGTATTTCAAAAAACATACTCCAATTGTTAATTTTCACATTCCTTTTGAAAAAAATTAGACTTTAAAAAATCAATAGAATCAACTCTTTTTAATTTTTAACTTCTTAAAATTTCCCAATTTTTACTTTTCCGTTTACCCTTAAAACGCACAAAATCAAAAAAATAGGTTTGGTATTAATCAAAAAAAGCAGCAAACTTTCATTTGCTGCTTTTTTTATTTCTGATTGTGATAGAAAATCAACCAATTCTTAGCTAAAACCAGCCAATTTCGGGCTACAAACACCCGATTTTAGGCCAAAATCGACCGATTTTTTTAAAGCATCATCAGATTATTGATTTCTTGCTGGTTCAAATGGCGGTACTTACCACGAGCTGTCTCTTATACACATCT
>DRGP01000170.1 GCA_011050015.1 Leeuwenhoekiella sp.
GTAGAAATCATTTAAGTGCAGCCAGTGTAGATGGGCCTGTTTATGCCATCGGGGGACAATATGGCCACGATGATGGTGTAGAATACCTGCGCTACCTGCACGTTTACGATCCTGCGACAGATAGCTGGACACGCAAAGCAGATTTACCATCAGATCGTTCTCATTTTGAACCCTGTACTATAGTTCACAACGGTAAGATCATTATTGTAGGAGGGCGTCGTGGGTGGTACTTTTTTGATGATATTACAGAATATAATCCTGCTACAGATAGTTGGACACAACGGTGCAAGCTCCCAGAACCCTTACTCGCACCATCTGCCGCTATTTTTGGTGATAAACTTATTGTAGCAAACGGTGGCAATGGCGAAACAGATCTTAGGGATAATACGCGTTATTTACCTGTAGAACCAGAAGCTACCTTGAGTAATAATGAGCAAGACGCCAATCTTTCCAGTGGAAATAACTTAGAAGATCCTATTAAGATTTTTCCAAACCCAACCCATGGTAATATAACCATTACCGGTATAAGTGCGACTAGCGGTGCGCTTACTGTTAACATTAAAAATGTAAATGGTGCCAATTTGATGACCAGGAAATTTGAGGGACTTAACGCAGCATATACGCTGGAAACAAATGCACTACAAACAGGACTTTATTTTATCGAAATTATAAAGGATAATAAAAGTAAAAAAGTGATTAAATTCTTAAAAAATTAGCCTGCTTAGTAATTAGTTCTGCTAGATAAAATAGTAATATTTTAGGAAACGCTTTTTCTCACCAAGCCATTAGTCAACAGATAAGACGATGGTATGCAAGAAAGAGCGTTTTTTACATAAAAACTGCCAAAAAAACCTATAAAACCGGTGTTTTAATCGTCTTTTTATCATTAATGAGGGATATATATAGCCTAAAATTTCAATTTTCTGAGAGAGAATACCCGACTCAACACGCTTATTCTAACAGTTAACATAAAGTTATGGAGCAAAATAACAAAGAGTATTTAGCGCGTTTTGGTATTTTCACAAAAGCTGTGGTATATGCCATTATAGGAATACTTACCGCAATGGCCGCTTTTAATTTAGGGGGCAAAAAATCGGGTAGTACTGGGGCTTTAAATTTCTTGGCGCAGCAGTCCTATGGAAAGGTATTGCTGGGCGTTACCGTTTTAGGACTTTTAGCATATGTTTTTTGGCGTTTCTACCAGACCTTTGCAGACCACGAGAATGCAGGTGATGATTCACAAGGTATTGCACAGCGCCTGGGTTATTTCAGCAGCGGGCTCATTTATGGTTTTATTGCCTATTCTGCAGTAAAAATTATGGTTAACGCAGGGTCTGGTTCAGGTGGAGAAAAAGATATAATTTCTACCCTATTGCAAGAAAAATATGGACAACTACTGGTCGGAGTTATAGGCCTAATCCTTGCCGGAAAAGCAATCTATCAATTTTATAGGGCCTATTCCGGTAAATTCAGAGAAAAACTGGAAGAATCTGGACTAGATGACACCAAACAGAAAATCCTACTTCGCTCGGGCAGAATCGGGTTTACCGCGCGGGGTATTGTGGCCGCAATCATAGCATATCTTTTAATTAAAGCTGCATGGAGTTCAAACGCTCAGGATGCCGGTGGAAAAACCCAGGCTTTTGAATTTATGCAAAACCAGTTTGGCACAATCATTATGGGTGTGGTTGCCCTTGGCCTTGTAGCTTACGCTGTATTTATGTTTCTGCAAGCCCGTTACCGCAAAATGAATATCGATTAACCACGAAGCTTTCAATCTTTTTCAATTAAAGAGGTTTTTTAGCTGGTTTAGACACTGGGTAATTTCCACCCATTGTTATAGTGGGCGTTCACGAATTTATTTGCTGAATCTTCTGTAAAGCGTTGCTTTTCTGAGTCCCAATAAAGTCGATCACCGGTTCGATAGGCCACATTTCCAAAATGGGAAATAAGTGCTGCATCGTAGCCTACTTGTATGGGCGCATTGAGCTGACTCGCATCCCGGTTTTTTACAGCATTTATAAAATTTTCAGTATGAAGATCCAATCCGCTGGCCGTACTTTTTTGTATGGGTACGCGATCCAGTTTAGGTTGATCTTTAAGTTTGTTCCAGCTATCGTGTCCTACTTCGGGAATAACTTCCCAACCGTTACGGTCTAAGACCAACGTCCCATTATTTCCAATAAAAGAAATACCGTGATCCCTGCCATAATTACCGTTATCAATACCGGTCGCATGTTCCCATAATATCGAAAAATCATCATACTCAAATACGGTCTGCAGACTGTCTGGCGTTTCTGAAGCGTCATCGGGATAGGCAAACTTTCCACCCATGGCCATAACCGATTTTGGCGTTCCGGCATTCATACCATAAAGTGCATAATCCAGTAAATGTACCCCCCAGTCTGTCATTAAACCACCTGCATAGTCCCAAAACCACCTAAAATTGAAGTGAAAACGGTTGGGATTAAAAGGTCGTTGTACGGCTGGTCCCAGCCACATGTCATAATCTACACCAGTAGGTACCGGCGCATCTGGAAGTACAGGAATGGGATTCATCCAGCCTTGATATGCCCAAGCTTTAGCCAAACGTATGTTGCCCAACTTGCCCGAACGCACATAATCGATCGCTTCCCTAAAATGCGGCTGACTGCGCTGCCACTGTCCTATTTGCACCATCTTATCACTGGCTTGAACTCTTTGCCGCATGATCATACTTTCTTCAATGGAATTTGCGATGGGCTTCTCGCAATACACATCCTTACCAGCTTCAAGCGCGTCTGTGAGCTGCAGGCAGTGCCAATGGTCTGGCGTACCAATAATGACCACATCTATATCCTGATCTTCCAGCAATTTTCGGTAATCTTTATACTTTTTTGGTGGTTTTATACCTGCTTTTTGCAGATCTGCGGTTCTTTTGGCCAGTACGCTATCGTCTATATCACAAAGGGCAACAACATCGATTTCGTTTATTTTCAGCATTGAGGAAAGATCGCTGAAACCCATTCCATTGCAGCCTATTAAACCTACTTGAATGCGATCGTTAGGACTTACCCGCTGCCGCATAGCAGCTAAAAGTTCCATAGGGAATAAAAAAGAAAGCCCTCCGGCCAAAGCGCCAGCAGCGCTCTTTTTAATAAAATGACGTCTGGTTTTATGCATTGCAGTAATTTTTATATTTTGAACCTGTAGTAAATTACAATTTATTCTTTACACTCATATTTTAAAAGCCGTAGGCACCTTGAAAACGAAGCCCGCCTTTTTGGAGAAATCTCAAGTTTAATGTTTCGACTTGCTCCGAATTTTTTATTTTACTAATAAGCGCTTATTGGCAATATCTATAGTCAGAACTTCACCTATCCAATTGATGCCCATAATGCCTTCATAAAGCAAGCCTTCAATAAAAGTAGCTTTAAAATCCTTCTTAAACACATGCTTTCCAACATCGCTAAGGCTCTTTAGCGTGGTAGAATAATACGTATTGCCTTCCTGGGGTTTAAAATAACTGGGTTTAAACTCATTTTTTGTCGTAGCAGTATCTACACCCAGCATTTGCATATACCGTTCATTAAACCTATAAACGTCATAACCCGCACCACTGTCAAGCCCTACATTTATTTCAAGGCTATCATTAATTGTTACTGGTGTCGAAATACTTACCTCAACATCCCTTACATTCGTGATTTGTAAAGGCATTTGAAAGGCGGCAGACCTCGATCTTTCCTGCATGGAATTTTTAGTTTCCACAATGAGTTGTTGCTGCTTAAAATCTATGGTAATAGCCCGTTTTGTAAACGATGTAAGGGATATCAAACCATCTAGAGGAAATTCTATATCATAAACGGCGACCATTTGATTTTCTAAATGTAAAGCTCCCAGATCAAGGCTTTTGGCCTGCCACAAATCGGTTTCAAGCGCTTCGCCCGTAGCACGATGCCCAGTATGAAAATGAGTTGTTTTTTTCAGGTTTTTGACCTTTTCGGCAAATTTTGCAGTCAATAAATGCACCCCTGCACCGGTATCGAAAATAAAATCTCCTTCCACATTATTTACGGTGGCCTTGATCACAATGTGACCATTTGGTGTTAAATTAAAAGGGATTTCAACCGGTTTATCCAGATTTTGAGCGAAACCAGAAAATGTAAGAAATAGATAAAAAGAAAGAAAAATAAATCTCATGCAATAGCATTAAATAAGTTTAATAAATGGCATTTTTAGGCCAAAATCTCCTGATTTTTAATAAAATTAAGTAGTTTTTCATGCATTTCCTGTGAATAATCATAGTGCGTGACCATACGTAATTTGCCCGGGCCTAAATTGCTTATGTGTATATCGTTTTGTTTTAAAGTATTGAAAAATACCTGCTCGTCCACTTCTTCTTTTAGGTTGAAAATCAAGATATTTGTTTCTACAGGATCCACTTTTTCTACTGCTGGATTATTGTGTAAAGTCTCAGCAAGTTCTTTGGCGCGCCTATGATCGTCTTCCATACGTTTCCAGTGATGGTCTATGGCATAAATACCGGCAGCGGCCATAAAACCGCCCTGTCGCATACCTCCACCCAATACTTTACGCACCCGCATGGCCTTGTCCATAATTTCCTTTCTGCCCACAAGTACAGATCCCATAGGAGCACCCAGCCCTTTTGATAAGCAAACCGAAATGGTGTCAAAGACCTTCCCGTAATCTTTCGGTGATTCATCGGTGGCCACAAGCGCGTTCCACAACCGGGCACCGTCCAGATGAAGGCCTAAGCCATGGTCTTCGCAAACTTTTTTAATTTCTAAGATTTCGCTAAAATCATAACAGGCGCCACCGCCCTTATTCGTCGTATTTTCAAGACAGACCAATGAAGTCAACGGGCTGTGGTAAAAATCTGGCGGATTAATACAGGCCTTCACCTGATCTGCAGTGATCATTCCGCGGGTGCCGTCTACCAACCTGCAGGAAACCCCACTGTTAAACGAGACGCCGCCGCCTTCATAATTATAAACATGGGCATATTTATCGGCTATCAGTTCTTCACCGGGCTGGGTGTGCATTTTTATAGCAGCCTGATTGGTCATACTGCCAGTGGGGAAATACAATGCAGAGTCCATACCAAAAAGGTTGGCCACTTTCTCTTCTAGCGCGTTTACAGTTGGGTCCTCTTTATATACGTCATCGCCCACTTTCGCATTCATTATCGCTTCCAGCATTTCTGGGGTAGGTCGCGTTATGGTATCGCTTCTCAAGTCTATTCTCATTATTTTAGATTTAAGGTTGGTTGTTATCGGTTATTTAAAATAAATATTTTCTAGAAATAGCTTAAAAATGATAAAAAATTATACAAAAAGAGAATAAATCGGGATAAATAGAGGAAAAATTGATTTATGCCATTTTTCTATTGCTCTTCAGGTTATAAACTAAACCTATAAACCCCGAGGGAAACAACTTGCAGGTTTCCCAAACTCACTACGTCATATGTTCCCCACCATCCACGGGAATAATTGTTCCATTGATCCAACTGGATTCTGGCTTTACCAAAAGATAAACCACCGCTGCCACATCTTCTGGAGTAGTTAAGCGTTTGTTTGGATTCATTGCCAACGCTTCCTCCTTTAATCGTTTGCTACCGGGAATCAACTGCAGGCTTTCGGTATCTGTGACACCGGCCTGTATGCAGTTTGCAGTGATGCCCAGCGGCGCCAGTTCATAAGCCAGGCTTCTGGTGATTGCTTCCAGTGCTGCTTTGGCGGCCGAGACGGCGGCATAATTGGGCAACGGCTTCCTGCTCCCCATGCTTGTAAAAGAAAGAATTCGCGCCTGCGGCGAAAAAAGATCGTTATCAACCAATGCTTTGCTCCAACTGTACAAACTAGTTGCCATGGCTTCTATAGTGAGTGAAAAATCGGTTGCTGTAAGTGTTTTTTCAGTATTTTCCTTAGAAAAAACAGGTTTCAAATTACCCTTGGCCAAGCTGTGCAACAAGACTTTTACCTGAGCATTTTCTTTTTTTAAAAAAGATAGAATTTCCTCCCATTTTTTGGCATTTAGCGCGTCACCATTAAAATCGTGCACTTTACTGCCAAGAGCAATCAGTTTTTCTTTTTCTGCTTCAAAGGCGGCCAGTTTGCTGCGCCGTGTTCGATGTACGATATAAACGTGCAAGCCGTGCGCAGCCAGTTTTTTTGCGGAAGCGAGGCCCAAGCCAGAACTACCACCCAGAATTAGCGCCCATTGATTTTCCCCATTATTTTTATTAAACTCCTTTTCCATTTACATTTTCAATAAAACGCGCTGGGCAGAAAAACCAGGCCCAAAACTCAGCATGAGTCCATGCTCACCGGGATGCATACCGCGATCTATAAACCGCTCCAGCACATACAAAACCGTAACGCTGCTCATGTTGCCATATAGTCGAAGTACTTCTTTAGTATCGTCAATGTTTTTGCCCATTTCGCCGAAAAGTGCCTCTACTGTTTGCACAATTTTTTTACCTCCCGGGTGAAAAATCAAATGATCAATATCTTCTATTTTTAATTCATTTTGCTTTAAAAACGGATGAATAATATCAGAGAAATGACCAGCGATAGTTTCGGGAACAGCGGGATCAAGGATCATTTTGAGTCCCATATTGGTAAGTTTAAAACCCATCATTTCTTCAGCTTCAAAAAAATGATACATCCCAGTATCTACGATGCTGGGACCTTTATCTTCTTCATGCGAAGAAAGCAGTGCACAAGCAGCCCCATCTCCAAAAATCGCAGCGCTAACCACATTGGCCATGGAATAATCATCAAGCTGAAACGTTGCCGTAGGACTTTCAACCGCGATAATTGCAGCGCGTTTTCCAGGATTGGCCTTTAAGAACTCATTGGCATAAACCATCGCAGATATTCCCGCCGCGCATCCCATTTCGGTCACCGGAAGGCGTATCACATCCTGGCGCAGTTTTAACCGGTTGATCAAGTACGCGTCCAGTGAGGGAATCATGATACCGGTACAACTCACCGTAATGATATAGTCAATATCAGTAGGTGACCAACCGCTTTTTTTTAAGGCTTTATCCAGCACCTTTTCGCCCAGTTTAATAACCTCACGCACGTAGATATCGTTTTTTTCTTCAAAAGAAGTAGCGGCAAAAACCTCTTCTGGCGCCATGATACTGTAGCGTTTATCTACAGCAGCATTGCCGAAGATTTTTTTGACCTTCCGCTGAAAGCGCTCTTCCTTTCCCGCCAACCAGCCGTCAAGTAACGGCATAATTTCTGGGGTTTCTCGCGAATAAGGAGGTAATTCTTTGCTTATTCCTACAATTTTTACGCTTTGCTGTCTGCTATCCATAAATATCTAAAAGCCCATCGCCAATGCAGTTTATAATGTTTTAAACCCAGTTTTTTGGCAAAAGTTATCAATTCTTTTTTTTTGAACCCACGCCCTATGGAAACCAGCCCATCGTAGCGCGCAATTTCTGTTTTCATAAAAACACCACTAAAACCCCGAAACAGCACTGCAGCTAAATTGCTGCGTTGCAAATCATTCACCACCCAACCCAGTGTAGAACACTTTTTAAAGCAATTTAGAAATTTTAAAATTTCGGCGTCTGTAAAATGGTGCATGGTTAAGGTAGTCGTTATAATATCAAAATCTTCTTCTTTTTCTGTTAGTTTTAAAATATCCTGTTGCCTGAAACTGATCTCAGGAAAATCTACCGACCGCTCCTGTGCCATGGCTATACTTTTTGTGTTGAGATCAAAGCCTATAAAACGGGCATTTATACCTCTTTTTCGGCAAAAAAGAACCATTTTTCGAAGCATTTCGCCATCACCACAGCCCATATCAGCAATTTTGTAGCAATTTTGAGGGTATCTCTTAAAAAAATACGCGATTCCGTCAAGGGTAATCTGCTGTCCGCCCAGCCATTTATTGACCAACGTGACATCCTGTAACGCGGCAGTCAACTTACTTTCTTCCAGCTGTGGATCATCCATCAGTTCTGGTTTTAAGATACGTGCGCTCATGCTGCAGAAGGTTTGCCGTGTGTTTTTTTTATGAGCTGTTGAAACAGCCACGGAGTATGCTGCATCGTTGCTATTCCTATGTTTGCCGCAGTAGGGTTAGTAAGCACTTTTTGCAGCCCCCTGCCCCACTCCAACCGCGATCTAAACTGCTTTGCCCATTCCCTGGAATAGCTTGCTTCCAGTTGATCGCGCGTGGTGCCGTGTTTCAGGTGGAAAATAACGCATTCACTCAAAATACGGGCACCCACAATTGCCATCGCCATACCATTACCGCATAACGGATGAATAAGACTCGCGCTATCGCCACACATCAAGACACGATTGACCACGCGTTCCTTACTATCAAAAGAGATTTGGCTAATGGTGAGTGGTTTTTCAAAAATGGGTTCGGCCTGCTCAAAAAATGCATCTAAGTACTTATTTTGTCGCAGTACCTCTTTCCGGTATCTGTCCAGATCCTTATACTGCTGAAAAGAATCAAGCCGGGCAAGGTAACAAACATTGATAGCATTATTTTCCACTCTAGAAATACCACAATAACCACCCTTAAAGTTGTGCAAACCGACCAAATCTGCCTGAAAATCACCTGAATAATGCGATTTTACGGCCATCCACGGGGATTTATGACGTATAAATTTTCGCGAAAGCGAAACATCTAAATTAGCCCGTTTACCGTAAGCACCCATTACAATTTCGGCTTCAAATTCTTTATTTGAAAATGTCTCTATTTTAAAGCTTTTACCGTTAAAAACAATATTTTCTACCTGCTCTTGCAGGATTTCACCTCCTTCCGCCAGCACCGCTTTGTATAACTCAAGGTCAAATATATAACGGCTCAGCCCAAAACCACCCAGTGGCAGTTCTGCCTCCAGAATATTTCCGTTTATGCTAGAACATTGCAGTTTTTTTATAATCACCGCCCCCCATCTCATGGGATCTACATCTAGACTTTTGAGATAAGGCAAAACTTCATTAGAAATATATTCTCCGCAGACTTTATGTTTGGGATAGCTGTTTTTTTCAAATACAGTAACTTTAAAACCGCTCTTTAAAAGATGGAGGGCAGCCGTGAGCCCTGCAAGACCGCCACCTATAATGTGAATTTTTTTGATCTTCATAAAGCGGAAAGTTAGTATTTATATGCAGAAAAATACCTTCTTAAAGCTATTTTAATGGAGTCCGCAATGCATAAAACTATAGATTTACCCAAAGCATGAAGTTATAAAAAGCTTATTCCCTAGTCATAATCATTATTCTTTTTAATAAATCTATGCCTATACACGGTATTTTTAAGTTCATATTTAATTAATTCTTGCATATTTGCAGCACCAAATCTTTACAAGCCCCATGAAGAAAAAATTGATCAGGGTCACCACCGTTTCAGGATCCCTATGGATTTTGCTGAAAGGCCAGCTGAAATTTATGAATCAGTTTTACCATGTCATAGGTATCGCCGGTGCCAAGGAAAACATGCAAAAAGTCAGGGATAACGAGGGTATAGAGACTATAGATCTTGAAATGACCCGTGAGATAACCCCAGTAAAAGATCTTTCTTCGCTATATAAACTTTATAAAATTTTAAAACGGGAAAAGCCATTTATTGTGCACTCCCACACCCCAAAAGCTGGTATTGTGGGTATGATGGCTGCAAAAATGGCTGGTGTAAAACATAGGTTACATACGGTTGCCGGGCTTCCACTTGTAGAGGCCACAGGTACCAAGCGGGTAATTTTAAATCAGGTAGAACGTCTCACATACGCCTGTGCCACCAAAGTGTATCCCAATTCTAAGGGACTTGAGGAGATTATACTCGAGCATAAATTTACAAAGCCTGATAAATTAAAAGTGCTCGCCAATGGTAGTTCTAATGGTATAAACACCAGCATTTTTGACCCGCAGGTTATATCGGATGTAAAAAAGGAACAACTAAAAACTGATTTAGGGTTGCAACCCAATGATCTGGTCCTAGTTTTTGTGGGAAGAATTGTACGTGATAAGGGTATTAACGAACTCATGGAGGCTTTTCATGAATTGAGCGAGCAGTATGCACAACTCAAACTGCTTATGGTGGGGCCTTATGAGGAAGATCTTGATCCCATAAGTACCGAAGCGATAAAGGAAATAGAGACTAACAAAGCCATTATTTCCCTGGGTTGGCAAGATGATGTGCGGCCGTATTTCGCGATCAGCGATGTACTTGTTTTCCCCAGTTATCGGGAAGGTTTTCCCAATGTGGTGCTACAGGCTGGAGCCATGGGGCTCGCGAGTATGGTAAGCAATATCAATGGTTGCAATGAGATTATTGAGGAGGGGGTAAATGGGAAAATTATTCCGGTTAAGGATGCCCCTGCAATTAAAAAAGCGATTGAATATATGATTGAAAATCCTAAAGAGACAGAACAGATGAAAGCTACAGCAAGAGATATAATAGTAAGCCGCTACGACCAGAAGATGGTGTGGGAAGCCATTTTAAATGAATATAGAGATCTTGAAAATCAAGATTCCTAGAACTTAAATTGCCTGAAACCTCAAATTATAAATTGTTGTAAATCAATTCTCATGTACGTACACCTTATAAAGCCTGCGCTCGATATTTTTTGCGCAACCATTGCATTTATCCTTTTTCTGCCTGTGTTTATTGTTGTGAGCCTTTTATTATACATAAGTAATGATGGTAAACCCTTTTTCTACCAGTCGAGACCTGGCAAGCATGGTAAGATTTTTAAAATCATTAAATTTAAATCAATGAGCGATAAAAAGGATGCCAGCGGTAAATTGTTGCCCGATCACCAGCGTATCACAAAACTTGGGTCTTTTATACGCAAATATTCGCTTGATGAGATTCCGCAGCTGCTCAACGTAATTAAAGGCCAGATGAGTTTGGTAGGGCCACGTCCGCTGCGCGTACAATATTTACCGCTTTACAATATAGAACAGCAAAGACGTCATGAGTTACGGCCTGGCATTACGGGTTGGGCACAAATTAATGGTAGAAATACGATCTCCTGGGAAGATAAATTTAAATATGATGTATGGTATGTAGATAATATCAGCTTTTCTTTAGACCTACAAATCCTCTTCAAAACGGTAGCTAAAGTTTTTAAATCTGAAGGTATATCTGCTTCAGAGGAAATAACAATGGAAGAATTTAAAGGGACACAAGAGAACACTACAAACTAAGCTTTATTATTTAAGAGCATTGTTAATTATCGATAGAAATAGACCATATATCTAATTTAATCTAGGTTTTTTTACACAATATGTTATTTTACAGCTAATTACTAACAAATCTATCTATTAGCTGCTTTTGGATGAAAAAAATAAGTGTATTTTCGCAAACGTTTTCATTGTTTTTATTACAATAAAAAAGCAAGGGCCGTGTGTAAAAAAACCTAAATCGTAATTATTAAAATGACACTCAGTTTTAATCAAATTAAGCTTATTTTAAGGGATAAGAATCCAAAGAAAAATCTTTTTACAATTGCCAAAGAGATAGCAATTCTAAGTTATAAAAAGAAAGAGCCAGCGCTCTATTATGGCGGGAAATATTTATACAGAAAAGATAAAACAAATGTAAGTGATTATTTAAGCCAGAAAGAATTCTATCAACTTAGTTTTTCAGAAAAGCTACACAATTTTGAAACGTCCTCTTTATTGAGAAATAAACTAAGTTTTGCTCTTTTCTGCGAAACAAATAGGCTTAATGTACCGAGCATGTTAAGCTATAACCTAGGGGCTTCATTTTTATATAATGGCAAACGTTATCCTGCATCTACAGATAAAGAGGTAGTCGCTTTTTTTGATCTTGTTTTTAAAAACTCTGGTGAAGACCAATTGTTTTTAAAAGAAATTGGTTCACAGGGAGGTAAAGGTTGCTATTTGATCAATAAGAATACATACGCAAAAGAAATACCAAGCTTAAAATTACAGAAGAAAAGTTTTATACATCAGGAATTCGTCAAACAACACACAGCAATAAATGATATCTATTCTGGTAGTATAAATACCATTCGGTTTATTACACACTTGGATTCATCCGGTAAACCACATATTATTTCTTCTTTTATGCGATTTGGCCGCGGGGGCAAGGTTACCGATAACGCTAAGAGCGGAGGAATGTACGTTGCCATAAATATGGAAAATGGAGAACTCAGTGAAAAAGCGAATCAATCCATGGGGGCCGGTGGAAGTGTTTTCACACAACATCCAGACACCCATTTTGTATTTAAAGATTTTAAAATTCCATATTTTAAAGAAGCCTGTGCACTTGTAAATGAGATGGTACTTTATATACCTGATCGTTTTACTGGTTGGGATATAGCAATCACACCTACAGGTCCTACTGTAATAGAAGGTAATGAAAACCCAGGAATGCAGACCGCTGATATTGCTTATGGTGGTCTATTGAAACATCCCATAGTTCAAAATATAATGACAGAAATCAAATCATAATCAGTTAATTCAAATTGATTTTCAACGCCTTGTGTATCTGAAGAAGTATATAATTGGGAGATACTATAACATTACTCCATATTAGAAATTCTGGATTCACAAAATGATTTAAATAAAAAGAAAATAATTTATTTTTTTTTACTCTGTTAAGTGTAAATCTAATTTCATATAAAAAATATAATAATAATGGCACTTCAAGGATATTTAGGAAGGTTAAAAGTCGTTTTAAAAGATAAGCAGAGAAAGAAAAGTAAGTTTAAGATTGTTCAGGAACTTATTCATTCTGCGATTAAAAATAGAGAGATACCTACCCATTACGCAACCAAATTTCTTTATAGACATGAAACAGGTAATTATAAAAACTATTTAAGCGCAGGGGAAGAACTTCAAGTACGGTTCTCAACAAACCTTCATAGATTAGAATTTCATACCCTATTGAAAAATAAGTTGGCGAGTGCATTATACTTTGAGCAATGTGATCTCGCCGTGCCAAAGATGCCCAGTTATAATGTAAATCAAAATTTTTTCAATTCTGACGGTACTAAAACAATTTCAGATCTATCAGAATTAAAGGATTTTTTCTTATCCATTATGGATAGTTATCAGTTAGATAGTCTATTTCTAAAAGAACTTGCAGAAAGTGGCGGTGTAGGATGTCATCTATTAAAACGAGATTGTTTAGAAAATTCACTGGGGAAAATTGGAGAAAAGTTATTAAAAGGCTCTTTTATACATCAAGAAGCTGTAAAACAGCATGAAGTGATTAATAAAATTAATCCAAGCAGTCTCAACACTATAAGGTTTGAAACCTATATCGATAAATTAGGACAAGTTCATATATTATCTTCCTATATGCGCTTTGGTGTAGGTAAAAACATCGTGGATAATGCCAGTTCTGGTGGTTTTTTTATTGCAATAGATCAAGAAAATGGCAAGCTAAAGGGCAAAGGCTATCAAAAAATTAAAGCAAATGGAGGAGGTAAAATATTTGTGGTTCACCCCGATACTAAGGTATCAATGGATGGCATACAAGTCCCATTTTTTAAAGAAGCCTGTGATCTAGTTTATAAAGCCGTTGAATACGTGCCTGAGCGCTATGTGGGATGGGATGTGGCAATATCTGCAACAGGCCCTTTGATAATTGAAGGTAATGGGGCTCCTCATATAATGCTTGCAGACATTGCGTATGGAGGTTACCGGAAGCACCCTCTTTATTCCGAGGTCCTTCAGGAGGCTTATAAAGCCCCAAAACATGAAAGTAAAATCATGTTTTTTAAAAACCTGATTAATTAACTTTTGATCATTCTTTAATGCAATGAAATCCCAACTCAGAAAAATAAATACCATACTGAAGGATCCCAGTCCCAAAAAGAGTTTTTTTCAGATAGTCAAAGAGGTTTTTACACTTAGCCTCAAATACAAAAGATTACCTAATTACTACGTTCAAAAATTTATGTATCGTAAAGATTCTGGTGATTATCGCGATTACCTTACCCCTAACGAAACAGCTATAGTTAGGTTCTCGCCAAAATTTCACAGGATTGAGTACCTTACCCTTTTAAAAAATAAACTTGCAAGTGCGTTATATTTTGAACAGTGCAAGCTGCCTATCCCAATGCTCACAGGTTATAATGTCAATAATTTATTTTTTGCAGACGGAAATAAAATTAAGATTGAATCTGAATCGGTATTGATTGATTTTTTTTATCAAATCATGAAAAAAACCGGTAAAAAAAGTCTTTTTTTAAAAGATATAGCCGAAAGCGGTGGAGTGGGTTGTTTCTTAATCACCGAAGAAACCCTTGAAAGTACTGTAAAAAAAATCATGCCTTATTTATTGAGTGGCTCTTTTATTCATCAAGAGACTATAAAACAACATCATGATATAAGTAGAATATATGCATCAAGTTTAAATACCCTGCGATTTGAAACTTTTATTGACTGGCAGGGAAAGCATCATATTGTCTGTGTATATATGCGCTTTGGTATGAATGGTAATTTTGTGGACAATGCATTTTCGGGAGGTATGTATATAAGTATAAATCCAGAAAATGGTAGGTTTCATGAAAAAGGTTATCAAAAATTTAAGGGTTCAAGCGGCGGTAAATGCTTTCAGGCACATCCAGATACAGATTTTATTTTTAAAGATTATCCTGTGCCTTACTTTAAAGAGGCATGTGACCTAGTTCGATTATGTTTAAAATTTGTTCCAGACCGTTATCTAGGATGGGACATTGCCATTTCCGAAAATGGCCCCATTCTAATTGAAGGCAACGGATCACCTTTTCTAGCAGAAGCCCCTTATGGCGGATATCGAAATCATAAGCTTGCAAGAGAAATATTAACCGAACTTAATTTACAATGAGCAGGCTGAACATTTTTTTAAAAGATAAAAACAAAAAAAGTCCTTTCCGCTTACTTTACGAACTTGCTCATTTTTCTTGGGTAAAAAAGGAGCTTCCACAAGTATACATAGGTAAACGTCTATATCGAAGAGAGGTTAAAAACTATTTAAACTATCTAAGCACCAATGAAATAGACAAAATAACCAATTCAAAAAAATTACATAAACCGATCTATTCAGGCATTTTAAGAAATAAACTGTTCTTTGCTTATCACCTAGAGCACCTTGATCTTCCCACACCAAAGTTATTGGGACATAATTTTAAAAAATTCTTCGTTTTTAATAGTAACAAAGTTACTGTTCATAATAATCAGGATTTGTTTTCGTTTTTTAAAAATTATCTTGAAGAGCACAATCTTCAGGGTATTTTTGTCAAGCCTTTGGATGACAATGGCGGTAAGGGCTGCCATTTATTAACGCTCAAAACTTTGAGCCATATAATAGAAAAAAAAGCCTCTACTCTACTGGGCGGTGATTTTATTTATCAGGAAGTGGTCATTCAACATGAAGCTATCAATAAAATTTACCCACATAGTATCAACACCATACGTTTCACTACATTTATGGACACCACTGGGAAGACACAGATCTTATCGGCCATGATGCGTTTTGGAAATAATGGTAGTGTTGTCGATAATTCAAGCTCTGGGGGGTTTTATGTAAGTATTGATTTGAATAAAGGTATTTTAAAGGGTCAGGGAAATCAAGCCATGAAGCATGGGGGCAATACTTTTGAGAAACATCCTGAAACCGGATTTAAATTAGATGGATTTAAAATTCCTTATTATGAACAGGCCTGTAAACTTATACAACAAGTAAACCAAAGTATTCCAGAACGCATAGTGGGTTGGGACATTGCCATTGCAACAGATGGCCCGGTACTCATTGAGGGCAATGACAACAATTCTTGGTTTGGTGTAGATATCGCCCATGGAGGTTTATTAGAGAATCCACTGATGACCAAAATTTTAAAAGAAGCCTGAACTTAAAAAATCATTCAGAAATACACATATAATATCTTAATCTAAAAAAGTTTAAACATACTTGTGATTGATTTACATTTGCTGAATTTTTACAAATCAAAAATGAGACTTTAGCAATTGATTCCTATGAAATTAATTTACTTTTTATATCTTTTAAAATCTACTGAATATCCTAAACTATGGGAGTATATTACCTACGTAGCAAAACTTAAAAAACAGAGCAAAGGCAAAACAATTTTACAATTATTGAGTAGTTTTGCTAAATACAATACCGCATTTCTGGATTATTTCTATTTAGAATTCTACAATAAATCAGATCAAGAAACTTCCGCATATGCAAGTACACTGCTTATGCATAAATTTCACAGCCAGCTGAACGATAAAAATTTTATTAAATACTTTAGAAATAAAAAATTATTTTACAATCAATTTGCCCCATACATCAAACACGCTTACTTCATTCCAGAAAAAAAACAACCTGAAGACCTAAAAAAATGGTTGATGGAAACATCTCCAAATGCTATAATGGCCAAGAAAAGTAATGGTCAAGCAGGGTTAGGAATAGAAAAATTAACCGTAAGTATAGAAAACGGGCAGTATCTTGTGGGTGGCATGAGTCTAAAATCCTTTTATAACTACGCACAAAAAAAAGAGTACGATCTTTGGGACACTTATATTACTCAGCATTCTACCATAAATGAAATATCACCAGATGCGCTGAGTACAATTCGGGTCATAAGTGTCATAGATCTTCAGGGCAATGTAGAAATCCTTGGAGCCATGATTCGTATGAGTACCGGTAGTTTCGTAGATAATTTTCATAAAGGCGGTGTTTCTGCGGCAGTAGATTTAAAAACCGGTGAACTTTTGCCGCCCATGTTATTTCAAGATCCAAGAAAATCAAAAAAATTAACAACCCATCCTGTTTCCCAAAAAAAGATGGTAGGTTTCTTTGTTCCATTTTGGAATCAGGTAATACCCATGGTAAAGCAGGCAGCAAAAGTAATCCCACAAGTAAGAACGGTGGGCTGGGACGTTATCATTACAGAAAAAGGACCTTCTTTACTTGAGGGTAATGATAATTGGGATAAAACCCATTATGAGAAAATAAAAGGCAATGGTTTAAAAAACCGGATAAATAGCTTTCTTACCAGTATATAGATATCCATAAAAATATAAATTTATTAGTGAATCAATATTTATTACTGTTTTAAATTATTGAAAAACAAATTTCGGGTGGTAAAAATTATAAAAACCACCAATGGCTATGTCTTAATATTTATAAAATATTTATCTTGCGTACGATACCGTATTTTCATTTCACCCAACAGGAAATTAATAATCAAATACGGTCGAAAAATAATTAAGACTGACAAAACATTTAATTACACATCAAATTAAAAACTTACATGAAAAAATGTGTCATAGTGGGAGCAGGTGCCTATGGACAAGTCTATGTTGAATATCTTAGTGAAATTTATGATGTACAGGGTTTTTTTGATAGCAACCCCTCGCTAATAGGAATTGAAGTATCTGGTTATAAGGTTTTAGGGAGTGTTAAACAACTTCCCACCTATATGGAAAATCACGAAAACACCGCTATTTTTGTACCTTTAGGTAATAATAAACGACGCGTAGAACTACTCAAAATTTATGAGGAAAAAGGATATGAACTCCCCTCATTTGTTCATAAAAGTGTATATATGCACGATAACGTTATATTAGGCAAATCAGTCTATATGTTACCTTCAACTAATGTTATGCCTTACACAAACATAGGTGATTACACCATGGTAAGTATAGGGGTAAATATCGCTCATCACGTCGATATCGCCCCAGGCTGCTTTTTTTCGCAAGGTTGCAATATCGGGGCTTCAATTAAAATTGCTGAAAAAGCTTATTTTGGGATGGCTGCTTCAGTGATGACCGGTGTCAAAACTATAGGCACTGGCTCGCTTATAGGTGTGGGTGCTGTCGTCATACGGGATGTTCCTGCAAAAGCAGTAATTGTTGGAAACCCAGGAAAAGTGCTAAGATATATTCCTGAAAAAGGAGTTCTCAATAACTAAAAAAGCTGAGCAAATTGCCCAGCCTTTTAATCTTACCAAAAAGAGAATTACTAATTCCCCTCTCCAGCCTGTTGTTTAGCTTCCTCCTTCATTTGTTGATTAGGTACAATAGCAAGGGTTACCCTTCGATTTTTAGAGCGGCCGTCTGCAGTGGTATTATCATATTTCGGCTGCTCTTCACCATACCATTGGGTAGTAAAACGTCCTGCTGAAAGACCTTGTTGTTCTAAATAATTGGTCACAGCTTGTGCTCTGTTTTTTGAAAGTGTCATGTTATAATTGGCTGAACCGGTATTATCTGTATGGCCAACTACTAAAATGTTAGTCTGGGGATATTCCTTCATAACTTTAGAAAGACCATTAAGCGTTTCCTCTGAAGCATTATTGATATCATATTTTTCAGTAGCAAAATAAACCCCGCTATTTTCATCAAAATTGATTACAATACCATCATCGATACGCTCTACCTCTGCCCCAGGAATTTCTTCCTCGATGCGCTGCGCTTGTTTATCCATTTTATTACCAATAATATTACCAGCGGCACCACCTACAAC
>DRGP01000171.1 GCA_011050015.1 Leeuwenhoekiella sp.
ATTTACCACCTCACTAGCGAGGCTGAGCCGGGCCGCATCGCCTATTTTAGATTCGTTGTCGATCTCATCGATATCACCTACTGCAATATTTTCGCGCAGCGTAAACTCATATCTGAAAAAATCCTGAAAGATTACCCCAAACATCTTCTGATATTCTTCCCTTCGATAGCGTTTAGTATTGACCCCATCTATAAAAATACTTCCTTGTGTAGGCTCATAAAAACGTAAAAGTAATTTGATCAAAGTGGTTTTTCCGGCGCCGTTTTGGCCTACAAAAGCCATTTTTTCGCCTGCTTTCAGCTCAAAACTAATACCTTTTATGACCTCTTTTTCACTTCCCGGATAACCAAAATGAAGATCTTTGATCTCTATACCGTGCGCTATCGTGGTGGGTACCTCGAGATAATCTGCTTCAAGATCTTCCACTTTAATGTCTATAAAATCGAAATAATCTTTGAGATACAGCGCGCTTTCGGTAATACGCGTAAAATTAGAGAAGAACTGCTGCAAACTGTTCCGAAGGCGGTTAAAGGAAGCCGATAGCAACGTGAGTTCGCCGATGGTAATCTCTCCCACAAGCACACTACGAATAATGACTACATACGCCCCGTAATAACAGATTACGCCCAGACTGTTAAAGATCGCGCTATACGTGCTGCGCTTTACAGTGAGGTCTTTATTGATCTTGTAATAGGTGTCACTGAGCCCCTTAAACCGGTCTGAAACAAAATTGGTAAGTCCGAAAAGTTTGATCTCCTTGGCCGTTTTATCATTGGCGCCTATGTAGCGCAGATAATCGAGTTCGCGGCGCTCTGCCGTCCAACTTCTTGTAAGGGAATATTGCTGACCGCTAAAGCGAATTTCGTTGATAAAAAGCGGAATAATACTAAGCGCTAGCAAAATAATGAGCAACGGCTCAAAATAAACAAGGGTGGCAATGAGGGTGACGATGGAAATTATGGCCTGCGCCTGCCCTAGCGCATTACTCATAAGCCCTACCCTGCCCTGCGTCTGGGTGCGGGCACGCTCCAACTTGTCATAAAATTCTGAATCTTCCAGCTGCGCCATGCTGATGCCACCGGTTTTCTTGATTATGGTCACCGAAGAACGGTTGTTGTACAGATCGCCTAGCAGGCCGTCAGTGATGCTGGTAAGACGGCTGATCAAATCTGAAGTAATGGTTATGCAAAATTCGAGCAGCACATAATGCCATAATTGCTCATAATCTGGATTTGTGGCCGCGATCTGCGCAATGATCTCATCAATAATTAATTTACCAACCCACAGGATCACGACGGGAGCAAAAGCGTTGATCAATCTTGAGATAACATTGACCAAAAACAACGACGGACTGGTAGCCCATATTTCACGAAAAAATCGTGGTATATAACGCAACGCCTGAAACGACGCTTTGATATTGGTTTTTTTCTTTTTGTCTTTAATACTGTTCAGGCGTGATGCCATATACTCGTTTTATGGGAATTTGATTCAAAAATCGGCTATTTTAAGGCATTTTTTAACCTAAATAGCCAATTTCTCGGCAGGAAATATATCTTAATTATTTGGTAAAATATCTAATTTTATGCCCTTGCCGGCACAAATTGGTTCTTACGGTAATAAACCAAGATAAGCACCAAACTACAAATAGAACAGGCCGCAAGAATGTAAAAAAGGGGAACGATAGTATCAGTCAAAAAAGTAGAAATAAGTACGCTGAAAATAGACCCAAACAGCATGCTCATACTGCCTATAAGAGCCGAAGCGCTTCCTGCCTGTATGGTGAAAGGATCTAATGCCAGTGCGGTCACATTGGGATTTTGAAAACCTGTAAAAAACAGCATAAAGAAAAGTATGGGATAAATAACCCAAAAAACAGGAGCCACAAACGTAAAAGCAAGTCCGGCAAGGGTCAAAATCGTCAGCATAATACTGGTGGCCATAGTGATATTAAAAAGTGAAAAATGCTTAAGCACCACTCGGTTGATCTGGCTGCCCAAAATGAGTCCAAAAGCGTTACCGCCAAATACCCAGCCAAACTGTTGCTCATCAAGTCCGAAATAATGACTGAATAAAAAAGGCGCGCTAGACACGTAGGCCAGCAAAGCTCCCAGGGCAAAACCCCTGGCAGTGGCAAAAATAAAAAACTCCCTATTTCTTAAAATGGATATGTACTCTTTTATAATGGCTTTGGGGCGTAAACTGGTCTTATGATTAGGCTCGGCACTTTCTGGTAAGATATAAGTCACGTTAAACAACATGAGTATAGCAAAAGCAGCAAGTATATAAAATACGGCCTGCCAGTTGAAAGCCGCCACCACAATACCACCCACTGTGGGTGCAATAATAGGCGCGACTCCCATAATTAGCATTAAGGTTGAAAGCACATCGGCGACCTGGTTTTTTTTAAAAAGATCACGCACAATAGCTTTTGAGGCAACCATACCCGCACAACCTCCCAATGCCAGAAAGAACCGTGCAACGATCAACGCGTATAAATTCCAACTGAAGGCGCACAATAAACAGGAAACAATAAATATAGAAAGCCCCACAATAAGTGGTTTCCGTCGGCCAAAACGATCCATAAGTGGACCGTAGGCCAATTGCCCAAGTGAAATACCGATAAAATAACTGGTAAGGGTAAGACCTACTTTACTTATATCTACACCAAATTGACTGGCCACACTTTCAAAACCAGGCAAATACATATCTATGGAGAACGGGCCCAGAGCGATAAGCGTTCCTAAGATAAGGACGATACCGTTTTTTGATCTGGTACGCAGGCGGTCTGTCATAAGCTCTATTAAAATGCAAAATTAAGGGGAGCTGTATAGATAATGTGCCGAATAACGTTATTAAAATGATAAAATCAAGATAACGTTATCGCATATTCCCACAGGTATTTAACGTGTCCCTGCTTCATTCCATAGGCACTTCCATAAGGAGAACTTCACTGGCGGTGGTTGCTTTAAGTTCAAAAGAATCTGCACCCGTAATACCTAAGCCGTCACGATCTTTTAAGGCTTCACCGCACACTTCTAGATGGCCTTTCAAAACAAAAATGTAAACCCCATTGCTCTCTTTTTTCACCTCATAAGTCAGCGAAATGCCCGCATCTAAGGTACCTATATGAAACCAGGCATCTTGATTGATCCATACGCCCTCATCACTGTTATCTGGCGAAAGCACTTGCTGCAATTTATTTTTACGGTCAGCGGGATTTAAGGTAATCTGGTCATAACGTGGATCAACATCCATTTTCTTGGGAAGTATCCAGATTTGTAAAAACTTGACTTCTTCGGTTTGATTTTTATTACGCTCGCTATGGCTTACTCCCGTACCCGCGCTCATCACTTGTATATCACCATTTTTAATGATTGTTTTATTCCCCATACTGTCCTCATGCAGCAGGTCTCCCGACAAAGGAATTGAGACAATCTCCATGTTTTTGTGCGGATGGGTGCCAAAACCCATTCCACCGGATACCTGATCGTCATTAAGCACACGCAAGGCACCAAATTGCATACGTTCGGGGTCGTAATAATTGGCAAAACTAAAGGTATGCCTGCTGTGCAACCAGCCGTGGTTTGCGTCGCCCCGCGTTTCGGCCTTATGTAGAATAGATTTCATGATTAATGCTTATTTGTATTGTTATTAGCAATTAAGACTGCGTATGTTTTATAAACGCCGTCTAGATCCTGTAAATTAAACCAATGATTAAATAAAATTAGCATTCATTTAAATAAATTACAGCTTAAAACATGTATTTTTAGAGGAACCAATTATTTTTAAAAAATGAAATATATAATTACTACAGTTGCATTAATGCTTACCATGCTCTCCTGTAAAACCGAAAATAAATCTGAAAGTGAGTCTGTGGCAGATAACGACATGGCACAAACCACTACCGAAGATCTTAGTCCTGAACAACAGACGGGTAAAGATATCGCAATGGCGAGCGGAGCTGATGAGTGGGATAATGTGAGCGAAGTACAATTTACTTTTAATGTAGACCGCGGTGAAAACCATATGGAGCGTAGCTGGATCTGGAATCCAAAGTCTCATGACGTAAAAATGATGAGTGAGAAGGACACTATAAGTTACAATCGCGAAAAAGATATGGATAGCACCGCTACAAATGCAGACAAAGCATTCATCAATGATGCCTACTGGCTTATGCCCCAGATGCATTTAGTGTGGGACAAAGATGCAACCATTACCGTACAGGATACCGCTACTGCACCCATTAGTAACGAAAAAATGAAAAAAATCACGTTAACCTATCCAGATCAAGGCGGTTATACTCCTGGTGACGCCTATGATTTTTTCTATGGTGATGATAATATGATCAAAGAGTGGATTTACCGCAAAGGCAATGCTTCAGAATATTCGATGGTAACAACTTGGGATGATTATAAAGATTACAATGGTATCGATATTTCAACCATGCACAGTTCTAAAGACGGGAAAACCAAATTATATTTTACCAATATTGACGTAAAAACGGAATAAAAACACCTGTTTTTGAGCGATTAGAGGGGTTTTTGCAGCAATGCGAAAGCCCTTTTTAATTTCGCTTTAGCGAAAAGGCCAAGAGTGCTGCAAGTGCTACAAAACACAGTAAAGCGAAAAAACTGCTCCTCAAATCAAATGTTTGAGCTAAAAAGCCTAAAAAAACAGGCCCCAGCAAAAGCCCCACAAAACCTGAGCCAGCGATAAAACTTATACCCTCAGCGGCGGCGATCTCTTTCAGGTTTCCGCAATAGCGGAAAAGCTCAGGCACGACCACAGAAAGACCAAGGCCTACAAAGCCAAAGCCGGTTATCGCCACCCAGGTCATACCGCTGAGCACAAGCCCAAAACCGAAGGCAGCAATGATACAACCACAAATAATAATGAACCGTGAACCATAATGCGCACTCACGCTATCACCAAAAAATCTTCCAAAAGCCATCATCCCGTTAAAAACCGCATAGCCTAAACCCAAGAGCGCCGCTACCGCAAGTGTAACCCGTTCCAGGTAAAGCGCGCTCCAGTCCACAATTGCTCCTTCTGAAGCCATAACCAGAAAGCTTATTATTGCTAGACCCAATAATGGCTTTAAATGCTTCAGCTTAAAAGATTCTTCTTTTTCCGGTTTAATGACCCTAAGCTTTAGGTAGTTTTTCATGAAGATGATATTGAGCAGTAGCAACAGGACCACCACCACCATCATGTGAACAAAAGCAGAAGGCATTATGGGGATTAAAAAAGTCCCCACACCGGCGCCCAGCATTCCACCCAGACTAAAAAAAGCATGAGAGAGGGACATAAACTGTACCTTATCCTGCTTCTCAATATGAGTCACCAGCGTATTCATTGTTACGTCCATAAGACCAGAACAGGCACCCACCAAGTATAAAGATGCACATAACCAGCTATAGCTGCTAGCCGCAAAAGGTGCTATAAAACTGAGGCAAAAAGCGGTAATGGAAAAGGCCATAACCCGCCCCAGACCAATGCTTTTTATAAGCTTTGGCGCAAAGGGGATCATACTCAAAGTACCCAAGGCCAGAAAAAATACTGCAAAGCCCAGTTTTCCTTCGGTGATATCCAGATTTTTAGTGATACGTGGTATATAAATGGCCCATGTACCAAAGATCACATTCAAGCTAAGAAACAACAGCGCCGGTGTAAAGTAACGGCCATTTGTAAAAATAAGTTTTAAAGATTTCATAAACTGACCTTTTTCTGTAAGTGGAATATATCAAGCTTAACCTTATGTAAAATAATGGTTTTAGATCGATTAAATAACGTTCTTCTTTATCTTGTTCCTATGATAGATTATCTTCACTTGGGGTGATATTTAAAAATGTGTGTTTTATAGCCGAAAAATGCCGTTTTTAAGGGATATTTCACAGTTTCTTAATCCCTATTTCCTATCAATAATCATTATTTTTGCGTTCTATGCTAAAGAAAGAAAACAAAATATATCAAGACTCTCGGGAATATGCCAGGGAGAGCGATCAGAATGACCCACTGGGCTCTTTTCGGAACCGGTTCAATTTACCCAAAGATCCTAATGGAGATCCACTTATTTACCTCTGCGGAAATTCACTGGGACTACAGCCCAAAAAAGCACGGGAATATATTGAGGAAGAATTGACCAACTGGGCAGAACAGGCAGTAGAGGGTCATTTTCAGGCCAAAGTGCCCTGGACGGAATACCACGAGATCCTGGCCAAACCCATGGCCGAAATTGTAGGGGCAAAACCCAGTGAAGTGGTCATTATGAACACACTCACTACAAACTTGCACCTCATGATGGTGTCTTTTTATCAGCCTACCCCAAAAAGACACAAAATCCTTATTGAGAGTGATGCCTTTCCTTCAGATAACTATGCGGTGCAATCGCAAATCAAACAGCGTGGTCTTAATCCTGAAGATTCATTGATATTCTGGAAGCCCAGAGCAGGGGAAGAACTCTGCAGGCTAGAAGATCTTGAGCAAATACTGGAAGAACAGGGCGATGAGATCGCATTACTTATGATAGGCAACTCTAATTATTATACGGGTCAGCGTTATCCCATTAAGGAAATTACAGAATTGGGACATAGAAAAGGCTGTATGGTAGGTTTTGACCTGGCGCATGGTGCGGGCAATATTGTAGCAGACCTGCACGATAACGGCCCCGATTTTGCCGTGTGGTGTACCTATAAATATTTGAACAGCGGCCCGGGTAGTCTGGGTGGCTGCTTTGTGCATGAACGCCATGCAAATAATAAAGATTTACCCCGTTTTACCGGCTGGTGGGGCCATAAAATGGATTCTCGTTTTAATATGCGGGTTGATTTTGACCCCATTCCTGGGGCTGACGGTTGGCAATTGAGCAATCCGCCCATTATGAGCATGGCTCCCATTAGGGCTTCGCTTGAAATTTTTGCGGAAGCAGGATTTAAAAACATCAGAAAAAAAGCAATCGCCCTTACCGGCTATCTTGAATTTCTCATTGAGAACATAGGCGATGAGCGCATACATATTCTTACGCCAAAAGATCCTGAACAGCGTGGTTGTCAACTTTCCATACAGGTGAAAAATGCAGACCGTAGCCTTTTTGACGGTTTTATGAATGCGGGCATCATCTGTGACTGGAGAGAGCCAGATGTAATACGGGTCGCCCCTGCCCCACTCTACAACAGTTATGAAGATGTTTATGAAATGAGCGTCCGCCTTAAGGAGTTGCTCAAGGGATTCTAAACAAAGTAATAAAGACGTGGAAAGAAACTATCCTACCAACTAGCACAATTTGAAAAAACAAGAGCATATACTCATTATAGGAGCAGGGCTTTGTGGCTCACTACTGGCACTGCGCATGGCACAACGTGGCTATAAAATCTCCTTAATGGAGAAACGACCAGATCTCAGAAAGGAATCTGTAGATTCCGGGCGTTCCATCAACCTGGCATTTTCAAACCGCGGGATGAAAGGCCTGCGATTGGCCGGTCTGGAAAATAAAGTAGCACCATTGTGCATTCCCATGAAAGGCCGCTTGATCCATTCAGAAAACGGCGGGCAGTTTATGAGTCCGTACAGTGGGCGTGACCGTGAGCATATCAACTCGATCTCCCGGGAAGATCTCAACATTATGCTGCTGGATGAATGTGATAAAATGCGTGGGATTACCATGTACTTTAATCAAAAGTGTACAGACGTAGCGATAGAAACCGCAACCGCCTCTTTTCAAGATTATCTTACCGGTGAGATAAAAGTATATGAGGCCGATGTGATCATGGGCGCAGATGGTGTTGGTTCTTCCTTGCGTAAAAGTATGTTAGATGATAGAAAATTTCTTTTTAGCTACGGGCAGGATTTTCTCACACATGGCTATAAAGAACTCTCGTTTCCGCCAGATAAGAACGGTGGCTATCTCACCGAAAAAAATGCGCTGCACATCTGGCCCCGCGGAAAGGATATGATGATCGCTTTGCCCAATCTGGATGGTAGTTTTACCGTGACCCTCTTTTTATCTTGGGAAGAGGGAACATATAGTTTTAAGACTTTAGATAACAAAAAAGCCATTTTGGATTATTTTCAGAAAGAATTTCCAGATGCACTGCCCCTTATGCCCAATCTTATTGAAGAGTTTAATGACAACCCCACTTCTCCATTGGGAACCATTAAGTGCTCCCCCTGGCATGCCTACGGTAAAGTACTTTTGCTGGGCGACGCCGCGCATGGTATTGTACCCTTTTATGGGCAGGGCATGAATGCCGCTTTTGAGGATATTGTGGTGCTTGACAAAGCCATGAACAAATTTCCCGGTGACTGGAATGCGGCTTTCCGGGCTTTTCAAGCAGAGCGCAAGGAAGATACAGACGCCATTGCAGATCTGGCCGTCGATAATTTTCATGAAATGAAGGCCCATACCGCCAGCGCAATCTTTCAGGAGAAAAGAAAGTTGGAGATCGCTTTTGAAAAAGAGTTTCCCAATGAATATTTTTCCAAATATGCACTGGTTACTTTTAGGGAAGACCTGCGCTACTCGGAAGCCATGCGCCGTGGAAGGGTGCAGGACAAGGCCATTCTCAACCTTATTTACGACAAAAAAATCACTAAAGGACAATCCCTTAGGCAACAACTGGATCTGGTGATGGCAGAAACCCGCAAGATGCTGCATGATGATGCCGTCGTGCGCGGTATGGAAACCGAATGATCAACGCTATTTTCATGCATTTTATACCTCAACGTCTAGAAGAATATGCAGAAGCAAATTCGGGTGCCGAGCCTGAATTACTGCAAAAATTACGTAGGGAAACCTATCAAAAAGTATTACAGCCCAGAATGCTGAGCGGCCACCTGCAAGGGCGCTTTTTAAGTTTGATTTCTAAAATGGTAAGGCCAAAGCATATTCTTGAAATAGGTACCTATACTGGTTATTCTGCTTTATGCCTGGCGGAAGGATTGCAAAAAGACGGACTTCTGGAAACCATAGACTATAATGAAGAGTTGATGGACTTACAGAAAAAATATTTTGACAAATCGCCTTATTCTAACCAGATCAAACAATATCTGGGCAATGCAACAGATATCATTCCTACCCTTGAAAGCAGCTTTGACCTTGTTTTTATAGATGCAGATAAACCTAATTACCCAAAGTATTTTGATCTTATCGTACCGCGTCTCAATCCAGGCGCCTTGTTGCTTTCAGATAATGTGCTGTGGAACGGTAAGGTACTGGAACCTGTAAAAAAAGGGGATATTTCTACCCAGGCCATATTACAATACAACCAACTCCTTGCTCGGGATCAGCGCCTTGAAACCGTGCTGCTACCTATAAGGGATGGATTGACACTTAGCCGAAAGAAATAAGGTTTTTGAAAAATGTAGTTTATTCAACGTTTTTGTTTCTCCACTAATCCTTTGCTATACTGCCATTTCTGTGCAAGCAGTTCAGAACTACAAAACGTATTTTAGCTACCTTACCATTAAAGCTAGTGAACTCCCTACTATTACGCAGCGATTAAAAATCTATTTTTTGAAATAACCAGCAAAATATTTTAACACTTCAGATGTAAGTGAAAGTATTGAAAACAGACCTATAAGTGTAAGATTACGTTTAAATTTGCACTACTTTCTCGAATTCTAATCAATGATAGCCCCAAAGTTTTTAATATTTTTCCTTAAGTATTTTTTTTATATCGCTATAAGATTTAATTCCTGTTAGGATTGACATTTTACATCTCTCGCATTAAAATTCAATCTAATTTTAAAATCTTATTATGAAAAATATACTACTTGGGTTTATCCTCGGTTTGCTGGTACCCGTTAAATTAACCCCCTTACTTGCGCAAAAAACGAGAAGAAAAGAAGAGCTATACACACAGAATAATAAAGGTAAGTTTTTTGTTTATTGGGGTTGGAACCGCGCGCATTACAGCAGTTCTGATATTCATTTTACAGGAAGTGATTATGATTTTACCGTTCACGATGCCCCTGCGCACGACAAGCCGCTAAAGCTTTCTTATAATGATTATTTCCGGCCAGATAGAGTGACCATCCCACAAACCAATGTGCGTATAGGTTATTTTTTTTCTAATCATTATGCAGTGTCTTTAGGTATTGACCATATGAAATATGTATTGACCAATGGAAGGACTGCAGCGATTAGCGGTAATATCAATGTGACTGGTGAGGCGTCTATATATAATGGGACCTATGACAGAACCCCTACTTTATTAAGCAAAGATTTTATTCAATTTGAACACACGGATGGTCTCAACTATGTAAACGCAGAAATTGCCAGATACGATGATATTGCAAAGCTTTTTGGCTGGAACTGGAACACTGATATTGTTCAGCTAAATATCACCGAAGCAATTGGCGCTGGTGCATTGGTTCCTAAAACCAACGCAACAATTTTAAACCGGGAAAGACACGACGATTTTCATCTTTCTGGATTTGGTATATCGGCAAAGGCCGGTTTAAACCTGACATTTTTAAAACACTTCTTTATTCAGGCTGACATAAAACAAGGCTACATTAATATGCAGGATATAAGGACAACCCAGTCCAGTTCCGATAAAGCATCGCAGCACTTTACCTTTACCGAACAAACAATTAGTTTTGGAGGGATTTTCAGGTTATAGGCATCAAGTGCTATAGTGCATCCATCTTCAATAGCGATGCATTTACAAAAATCGCTGAAAGCCACTAGTAGAAAAGTAACAATCGGCTTTTATTCTCTTCTAAAGTAAAACAGTTTTAAACATAAAAGCCCTGCGAATGGCATATCGCAGGGCTTTGCACTAATAAACTAAGTTAGTAGGGTCATCGCAACCGGTCAACAGATTTCACAAGATCCTCATCCCGCTTAATGGCCTTGTTTGCCAAGGCAATAAAAACGATAGAAATGACGGGTATGAGCATCCCAATACCTTTCTCTGGGGCCGCCGCCCCTCCAGATAAGATTTGCGACTGGTAAATCAACACACCTAGTAAAATAAAGTTCAATATTATATTGAGACGCCCCAGCACAAACTGCAGCTGTCTTTTTTTAAATAAAAAAATGGTTATAAATGACAAAGCCGCACTGGCCAAGAAAAGGGTAAGATAAAGAATTTTATCAGAAACCCAAATGGTTTCTCCTTGTGTATTGCCGTAAAGTGGGACTATAAATATAAGACCGGCCGAGATAATTGCAGCCAGTAAAAGATAGATAGTTTGTATGCGTTGAATCATAATTTTTAGTATACTGCGGGCAAAAATAGCAACTTCTTTTTAACTCTTGCCCTGAATTTAAAATTATTGTTGTATAATTGCATCTATATTACATAACCATCTCTATATATGATGGTTATTTACTTACCAAAATTCTTAAAATCTTCTCTAAAGATTTTACACGCATTCACAATAAATTCAAAGCAATCTTTTAATTAATGTTTGATATTTCAGAACTTAAAGCTAAAAAGCTTCCTGAGCTACAGGAAATAGCTAAGGGTCTTAACATCCCAAAATTTAAGACCATAAAAAAATTAGATCTCGTATATAAAATACTTGATGAACAGGCCGCAGATCCCAAGGCGGTCGCAGAAGCAGCTCAGGACAATCAGTCCCCTGCAAAAAACGACGAAAAGCCCGCCCCAAAGAAAAGAGGACCCAAAAAGGGAAGCACTCGGAAAACTTCTGCTTCAAAATCCCCTAACAAAGGCAAAGACAATAAAGAAGAGGGACAAAGTGATTCAAGCGGCAAAGACAGCGGTCATGACACCAAGAGTAGACCTACTCATAAGGACAAAAGTCAAAGCCACAACGACAATAAGCAAAAAAGCAATCACCCCGCAAAGGATAACTCCTCAAGCAATTCTAAAAATCCGAGCAGGAGTCCAAAAAAGTCTAACAATAATAAAGGAGGCGGAAATAGTAACAATACTAATTCCAACAATCCACGCAGTCACGGAAATAAAGATAGCCGTAACCGCTATCGGGAGCCGGATTATGAATTTGACGGAATTATTGAGAGTGAGGGCGTTCTTGATATCATGCAGGATGGTTATGGTTTTTTAAGATCTTCAGATTATAATTACCTATCCTCGCCAGATGACATCTACGTATCACAATCGCAAATCCGCCTTTTTGGACTAAAAACCGGTGATACCGTACTGGGCGTGATACGACCTCCAAAGGAAGGTGAAAAATACTTTCCGCTCATCAAAGTGAGCAAAATAAATGGGCTAGATCCCAATGTGGTGCGAGACCGGGTCTCTTTTGAGCATTTAACCCCGCTTTTCCCCACGGAAAAATTTAATCTTGCCGAGCGTCAAAGTACGATCTCTACCCGCGTTATGGATATGTTTACCCCTATCGGGAAAGGACAACGTGGTATGATCGTTTCCCAGCCGAAAACAGGTAAAACGATGCTCCTTAAAGACGTGGCAAATGCTATCGCTGCAAATCATCCCGAGGTTTATCAAATGATTTTGCTCATCGACGAGCGACCTGAAGAAGTCACCGATATGCAGCGTAATGTTAAAGGTGAAGTAGTAGCCTCTACCTTTGACAAGGAAGCGCACGAGCATGTGCGTGTCGCAAACATCGTATTAGAAAAAGCCAAACGCCTGGTAGAATGCGGTCACGATGTGGTAATTTTATTAGATTCCATTACTCGTTTGGCCCGTGCTTATAACACCGTGCAACCAGCTTCTGGTAAAATATTGAGCGGTGGTGTTGATGCCAACGCATTGCATAAGCCTAAGCGTTTCTTTGGTGCTGCTCGGAATATTGAAAACGGCGGCTCACTTACAATTATCGCCACGGCACTTACCGAAACTGGTTCTAAAATGGATGAAGTGATCTTTGAAGAATTTAAAGGTACCGGTAACATGGAACTTCAACTGGATCGCAAGATCTCAAACCGAAGGATTTTCCCAGCCATAGACCTTACTTCATCAAGTACACGACGCGACGATCTGTTGCTTAGCGAAAATGTGGTACAGCGCATGTGGGTGTTACGTAAATACCTTGCCGACATGAACCCCGTAGAGGCTATGGAATTTATAAATGACCGTATTAAACAGAGTAAGAATAACGAAGAGTTTTTAGTATCCATGAATGGATAAACTCATTTGAAACTTCTAAATCAAAATCAATAAAAAAGCGGAGCTCTTACAAGCTCCGCTTTTTTTAATGCAATATTTAAAAATTATCGTTTTACTGATCTCCGTCTTTAGGGGTATTCTTTTTCATCATTTTGTACTTATCATACTGCACATCGGTAAGTATGGACTTCATGGCTTTATCTCTCTGCTCCTGAGACTCCACTTGATTGGTATGCTGCTCATCTGCTTGTGATGCGCCTATAGTGGATTGATAGGTCTTTATTTGTTCATCGCTCATCTCTAGTTCAGAATATGTTTGAGACATATCCTGATTCATGAAAGTCGTTACATCCATATCTCCCTGTTTGTAGGTCACTATACCATCTGTACCATTAACATTATCTATAGTTGAAGTAGTATCGCCACTGGGCGTTGTTCCATTCATGGTATCTCCTGATTGTCCACCAGTAGATGTTTCACGACAGCCCGCAAAAACAAAAAGCACCATTCCAACTATAATCAGATCTTTTTTTTTCATAAGAATAAAATTTTAGGTTTGATAGATCGAAAATACATCATGAATTTACACTGATAATCCTCAATAGCGTATTAGAAACCGTTAAAAATTAGCAAAATATATTAATTTCTATGCATTGGAGATTTTAAATAATATTCCAAAGAAGTTTTGGGTTAAATCAAAAACCTCGATGCAAGCATACGAGGTAGAATAGAAAAAGATTTTAAAATTTACGAGGCAAGCCTCGGGGAATTAGACCCTCAATGAGGGATTAAAATATCATCAAAATCTTGAAATTAATACAAAAAAAAAAACCCACCAGATGGTGGGGTCTTTACGTTTAAAATCTTAAAAATGATAACTTAAAGCGCAGCTACATGCTTGGTGACCTGAGATTTCAAATGACCTGCTTTATTATCATGAATCACATTACTTTTAGCAAGACGATCTATCATGGATATCACAGATGGCAAAAGCGTCTCCGCTTCTTTTTTATCTGATTCCTTCAATTTTTTGATCGCATTACGAGTGGTACGACTCTGATACCGGTTTCTCAACCTGTTCTTCTCGCTGCTTCGTATTCTTTTTAAAGATGACTTGTGATTTGCCATTGTTGTTTTTATTATAATTTTTAGAATTCAGAACTTAGAATTGAACAGCTTGTTCTGTGTTCATAATTCAACTCTTCTGTATTTTTTATTGTAGCCCGTAGGGGAATCGAACCCCTCTTACCAGGATGAAAACCTGGCGTCCTAACCGATAGACGAACGGGCCATTATGTCAAAAATCGCACCCTTGAGAACTGCTGAAACAGGTTGTAGTCCGTAGGGGAATCGAACCCCTGTTACCAGGACGAAAACCTGGCGTCCTAACCCCTAGACGAACGGACCGGTTTTCTCTCAATTGCGGATGCAAAAATACACATATTTTTTAATCGCGCAAGAGGAATGAAAACTTTTTTAAAAAAATTAATAGGCTTTAGCAAACAGCACTCGTTTTGTAGCTGGTTTTCCGCTATAAACACAGGTACCCTCCTCCTCTTTCGCGTCCAACGGGACGCAGCGTATAGTCGCCTTGGTTTCTGATTTTATCCTTTCTTCGGTTTCTTTGGTACCGTCCCAGAATGCGCTTATGAAGCCGCCCTTTTCTTTTAGGATTTCTTTAAAAGCATCATAATCGTTTACTTCTGTAATATGTTCTTTCTGGTAATCTAGAGCCTTAGTGTACATACTTTGCTGCATCTCCCTTAAAAGCTCCCTAATCCTATCAACTACTTTTTCTTTAGAGACAATCTCTTTGGTAAGCGTATCCCTTCTTGCAAGTTCTACGGTACGTTTCTCCAGATCACGGGGTCCTATGGCAATGCGCAAAGGCACACCTTTCAATTCGTATTCGTTAAATTTCCATCCGGGTTTAAAGGTATCGCGATCATCATATTTTACCGAAACGCCCTGCATTTGCAATTCACGCTTTAGTTCATTGGCAACCTGAGATATCGCCTCAAGTTGCTCTTCGCCCCTGTAAATGGGAACAATGACCACTTGAATGGGTGCCAGATTAGGAGGAAGTACTAAACCATTATCGTCACTGTGCGTCATAACCAGGGCGCCCATTAAACGTGTAGAAACGCCCCATGATGTGGCCCAAACGTATTCTTGCTTGCCCTCTTTTGAAGCAAATTTCACATCAAATGCCTTTGCAAAATTCTGTCCCAAGAAGTGAGAGGTCCCCGCTTGTAGCGCTTTTCCGTCCTGCATCAGAGCCTCAATACAATAGGTCTCCAGGGCCCCGGCAAAACGTTCACTTTCGGTTTTGGTCCCTTTTATTACCGGAACAGCCATAAAATGCTCAACAAAATCTGCGTAGATATTCATCATAAGTTGCGCTTCTTGAATTGCCTCCCCTTCGGTTTCGTGAGCTGTATGACCTTCCTGCCATAAAAACTCTGAAGTGCGTAAAAAGAGACGCGTACGCATTTCCCAGCGCACCACATTGGCCCATTGGTTAATGAGCAACGGTAAATCGCGGTAGGATTGCACCCATTTTCTGTAGGTATCCCAGATAATGGTTTCTGAGGTGGGACGTACAATTAGTTCTTCCTCAAGTTTTGCTTCAGGATCTACGATTATACCCCCATCTTCATCAGTCTTGAGGCGATAATGCGTTACTACTGCACATTCCTTAGCAAAGCCATCTACGTGACTGGCTTCTTTACTAAAATAGGATTTGGGTATAAATAGCGGAAAATATGCATTTTGATGACCAGTTTCCTTAAACATTCGATCTAATTCAGCCTGCATTTTTTCCCAGATGGCATAACCATAAGGTTTGATCACCATACACCCCCGTACACCAGAGTTTTCGGCAAGATCTGCTTTTACAACCAACTCATTGTACCACTTGGAATAATCTTCTTCACGCGTGGTTAGGTTCTTTCCCATATTCTTTATTTTGGCATAACTATTGCTCTTATACGTATAGTAATTCAGCGAGTTATTGTTTATCTTTATGCTATATTAGCTTACGAGGGCAAAACTAGTTAAATTTACAATCTACTACAATTAAATACATACGTATATGAGACATATAACCTTATTCAGAAAATTAGCAGTCAGGCCGGCTTTGCTGGTCATTGGCGTATTCAGCCTTGTATCGTGCGGATCCTTTCAATATGCATCCTATGACGACGGGGTTTATGGGAAAAGTACCAGAATACCGGCGGAAACACAACGTCAGGATGTAGCACAACAACAGTCCACATCTGATGCAGATGCTGGCTATTATTCCAATTATTTTAGTCAAGGGGCGGAGCAGGTGCAACAAGCCAATGATGAAGGCATCATTTTTACAGATGTTGATTCCTACTCATCCACTGGAGAGTATGATGATGATGCCGTTGTTCAGGAAGAAAGCATGGGATATAACGGTCAACCGGCATGGGGCGCTACTTACGATGATGTTATTGTAAACATCTACCCTTCTAACAATTTTGGTTGGGGATACGGTGGTTTCTACAATAATTTCTGGGGTGTTGGTTACGGCGGTTATGGTTATGGTGGAGGCTATTATGGTTACGGAGGTTTTCCTAACTATTACGGAGGTTTCGGATATCCTTTTTACGGCTATGGCGGCGGCTATGGCTACGGTTATGCTGGCTTTAACCCTTATTATGGTGGTTTCTATGGTTATAATAATTATTACAGAAATAATAGATATTATAGCAATTATAACAGCTACGCTTATAACCGTGGCGCACGCGCAGACGACCGAAGAAGCAGAAGAAGTTCTGATTTAAATGCTTCTGACAACATTAGAAGAAGTAATACCAATTACTCCGGCAGAAGATCATCTCGAAGTTCTACAGCTAGTTCGGATGATTCAAGATCGCGACGAACGTATAGCCGCAATAATGTAGGAGTAAATACAGATAGGTCTTCAAGAAGTAACACTGCCAGTAGCAGAAACAGTATCTATAATTCAAATGCTTCAAGCAGAAGAAGCACATCACGATCTAATTCTTATACGCCCAGCCGTTCTTCTCGAAGTACCAATTCTTACTCCAGAAGCACCAATAGCAGATCCAGTACACCTGCACGCTCTTCATATTCCAGAAGCAGTAGCTCAAGGAGCTCAGGCACTAGTGGTGCCACTAGAAGTTCTGGAGGATCGTCACGCAGTTCGGGTGGAACTTCACGTAGCAGCAGAGGCGGCGGACGATAATCAATATTTACAGTATTGGTTTTGAGCAGGATTATTAGAATCTGATCAAAACCAATATTTTTATTTTTAAACCGTTATAGAAAAAGTTATTTCATACAATTTCCCTATTAAATCAGCGGATTTTGGCTTAGTTTAACCGATTTTCTTCTCTTTAATGACGCTTTTCAAAATGAAAAAAATTCTCTTTTCGCTACTGCTAATTGGCAGTTTATCAACTATTAAAGCACAAAATATAACCGACGCGGTGCGCTACACTAACCAAAACCCTATAGGTACCGCCCGTTATAATGCAGTAAGTGGGGCTTTCGGCGCACTGGGCGGTGATCTTTCAGCCTTGAATAACAACCCTGCCAGTTCCGCTATTTTTACAGAAAGCTTTGCCAGTGTAACCGGTACGGTAGATAGTTATGATAATGATGGCTACTATTTTAATGGAATTACGAGTACTGATGACAACGACTTTAGCTTTAACCAATTGGGCGGTGTTTTTGTACTGAATAATTACAATACACAGTCCAAATGGAAAAAACTGAGTTTTTCGGTAAATTACGATCGCATGCAGGATTTTGATAATAATTATATCGCATCCGGGATTAGCGACAATTCAATAGCCGACTACTTTTTGGGCAATGCACAAGGTTTTAGGCTAGCAGATTTAAGCGTTTTAGATGGTGAAAATACCGATGACGCCTATTTTAATATTGGCCAGGATCTAGGCTACCAAGCACAACAAGGTTTTTTAGGATATCAGGCATTTATTATCAATCCCGTAGAGGACACCGATGATAATACAAATTATGTATCGAACATTGCCAATGGTAATTTTGATCAAGAATATAATTATACTTCCACAGGATATAACGGCAAAATCAATTTTAATGTAGCCACCCAATATGGAGAGAATCTGTATTTAGGGCTTAACCTCAACTCCCATTTCATCGATTATGAGGTGCAAACCTTATTTTTTGAAGATAATGACAATGGAGGAAGCGGCATAAATAGTCTGACTTTTACTAATAATCTTGAGGCGCTTGGCAATGGTTTTAGCTTTCAATTAGGTGGGATCTATCAAGCTTCCCCAAGTTGGAGACTGGGGGTAAGTTATGATTCACCCACCTGGTTTACCATAGAAGAAAAAACCAGACAAAGCTTATCCAGTAATGGTGATGATGGCGTATATGTGGTTGCGCCAGATATCGTCAATGTTTTTGAACGTTATAATTTAAAAACGCCTTCACGAGCGACCGGAAGCATCGCTTATATTTTTAACAATGTTGGTTTTTTAAGCTTTGATTACAGTTTTCAGGATTTTTCTAATATTGAATATAAAAGCAATTCAGTTTCTGATTTTAATACGCAGAATGACAATATTTCCAATGAACTCGCAGTGGTTTCCACCTACAGACTGGGTGGTGAGTACAGAGCCGGCGCATGGAGTTTTAGAGGAGGCTACCGTTTTGAGACCAGCCCCTATGAAGATCATTTTTCACAAGGTGATCTCACCAGTTTTTCTGCCGGCCTGGGCTATTCCTTCGGCGCGGCGCGCCTTGATATTGCATACTCGCGTGCTTCCCAAGAAATGAATGCCCGTTTATACGAGGGTGATTTCACAAATACCGCATTTATAGACCAGGTGAATTCCAACTTGACCGCTACACTCAGTTTTAGACTATAAACCTCAACAAAAAGCTTAAAATTTTACCGTCTTTTGACCTTTTTGAGCTTACTTTATGTGCTAAAGCCTAAGCGCTTTTTATACCTTCATTTATCGTGTTAAATGCTTACCTTTGCAAGCGTTTACAGAACCAGATTTTACGAAGTTACAATGAGTACACCTACAAATAAACAAACGCTGGAAGCAGAAGACGCACTGGGAGATAGCCATCAAGCTACGGCAGCGCAAACACCCATGCGTGACGACGCTTTTGCCATGAGCGATAGCGAAAAAATAGAGCACATTAAAAGTAATGTGTACGAGATCATGGAAACATTAGGTCTTGACCTCACCGATGATAGTCTGGCAGGAACACCAAACCGGGTAGCAAAAATGTTTGTGAATGAAATTTTTGGGGGCTTAGACCCACAAAAGAAGCCCCGAGCGTCAACTTTTAAAAATCCCTATCAATATGGGGAAATGCTCGTGGAAAAGAACATCACCCTCTACTCTACCTGTGAGCACCACCTGCTTCCTATTGTAGGCCGCGCACACGTTGCCTATATTTCTAACGGAAGTGTAGTGGGCCTTTCTAAAATGAA